>JALOLV010000195.1 GCA_025455785.1 Spirosomataceae bacterium
ACCGCAATATCCGCTTTTGGAGCATTTGAAATCCACATTTTAGCACCGTTCAAAATCACAAAATCGCCATCTTCTTTAAAATTTGTAACCATCCCGCTTGGGTTTGAACCAAAATCTGGCTCAGTTAATCCGAAACAACCTAAATATTCGCCAGAAGCTAATTTTGGTAAAAACTTATGTTTTTGTTCTTCAGAACCATATTTATAAATCGGAAACATCACAAGCGAACCTTGAACCGATGCCGTCGAACGCATTCCTGAGTCTCCTCTTTCAATTTCTTGCATCATTAAACCGTAAGATATGTAGTCAAGTCCTTGACCGCCGTACTCAATTGGTATAGTAGGGCCAAAAATCCCCATTTCTCCCATTTTTTTTACAATAAATTCTGGAAAAATAGCTTTTTGGGCGGCATCTTCGATGATGGGGGAGATTTCTTTTTTTACAAAATCACGAATAGCCGAACGAATCAATAAATGTTCTTCGGTCAATAAATCGTCAATTTCATAAAAGTCAGGCGATTCAAAAGTGTCTTGCTTAGATGATTTTTGTAGCTCTGTTTGTTGATGATTCATATTGTTGTACTTTAATAAAAAAGAACGCCTTTTCGAGACGTTCTATATTTTTGTAACAGAAATTGGCTTTATTTCTAAACCTGCAAGGAGTTTCGATTTCACAATTTCTTCATCCGTTCCCCTTGAAAATAGCTTGAATGATTGGTTTTCGAGAGAATAAACTTCGATTGTATCGTATTCTGGGAAAACAATCCAGTATTCTTTGACACCGTATTTTTGATATATTTCTTTTTTATCAATTGTATCGATATAAAATGAGCCTTTAGAAACAACTTCAACCAATAAATCGGGTACACCACGAATCCAATCCTGAACGATTGCGTAATTATCTTTTGAGACGAAAATTAAATCTGGCTGAACCCGATTGACTCCGCGACATAAAGACTTTTCCTAAAGCATTTGATTTTACAAACGCTTTGAAAATATCGCATAATTCTGAAACAATATCTTGGTGATAAACTTTTGGACTTGGCATTTCAATTTCTTTTCCGTTAATGATTTGGGTCAAATCCCAATCTTGTGAAGATTCTGATTTAGGATTTTCGATTGTTAATAATTCCATATCGCAACAAATTTGATATTCAAATATACAAAAACAGAAAATAATTTATTTAGAAATCCGCTAATATTTGATTTTTCACGATGTCTTCCATCGTTTCTCTTTCCCTAACCAAATAGGCTTGATTTTGGTAAATTAAAACCTCGGCAGGGCGAAAACGACTATTATAATTTGATGACATAGTGAAACCGTAAGCTCCGGCATTCAGAAAACACATGATATCTCCTTCGTTTGCTATTGGCAAGACTCTTTCTTTGGCAAAATTATCGGTTTCACAAATATACCCAACGACATCGTAAGTGTTTGTTTCTGCAAAGTTAGGATTAGAAACATTTACAACTTCATGATAAGCGTCATACATCATTGGTCTAATTAAGTGATTTAGGCCTGAATTTACTCCGATTAATGTTTTACGTGGGTTATTTTTTACAACATTGGCAGTAGCAAAAAGAAAACCACATTCACTCACTAAATATTTACCAGGTTCAAACCAAAGCTGTAATTCACGACCGTATTTTGTACAAAAATTTTTGAAGGCTGTTGTAAGTTTCACTCCTAAATCTTCCATATCGGTTACAATATCACCTTCTTTGTATGCAACCTTAAATCCTCCACCAAAATCCATATATTTGAGATTCGGGAACGAAAAAGCTAAATCAAGCATTACGGCGGCAGCATCTACAAAAGTTTGTCCATCTTTAATATCCGAACCAGTATGTTGATGAAGACCAACGATATTCAAATTGTACTTTTCGGTGATTGCTAAAATCTCATCTTTTTGCTCAATTGCAATCCCAAACTTAGAATCTTTATGTCCGGTCATGATTTTGATATTTCCGCCACCTTCTACATTTGGACGGATTCGTAACATACACGGAACACTTCCACCATATTTTTGACCAAACTTTTCGAGGGTAGGTAAATTATCAATATTTATAATGACTCCGTGATTGATGCTATCTTCGATTTCTTCAAATGCAACACCACTCGATGTAAAAGTAATTTGTTCTGGGCTAAACCCAGCCATAAATCCCAATTTCATCTCTTGAGGAGAAACAACATCCAATTCGACCCCCAATTTTTTCATTAATTTCAAAACTGAAATATTTGTATTGGCCTTGCAAGCATATTTAATCTTTAAATCTACCCCGCCGAAAGCCGATTTAATTTTGTTTACTTGCTCTTCAATTTTGGCTCCATCATAGACATAAAGAGGTGTACCAAATTTCTTACAAATTTCTAAAACGTTTTGATTTTGAATAAAATATTGATTGTCAATTAATTGCATGATTGTTTTTGCTTCTTGAATATGAATGAATGAACTGCAAAGTTATACAATCATCTTTAATTTTTGTTGATAAATCTCAATTGAAAACGGAGCAGAGGCTTTTATTTCTCCATCAATTATCAAATTCAACGGTCGAGCATCAATATTTACCGAGGACGCTCTTATATAATTGACTAATTTTGAATGAATATGTTTGCCCGAAAAAATCAGTGGAAAAAGTTTTAATAAATTAAAAATTGATAAATGTTTTATGACAAGAATATCTAATAAGCCATCCGACATATCAGCTAATGGGGCAATTTTCATATCTTTTCCTGTATGAATGGAGTTACAAGCTAAAACAAAACAGAATTCTTGCTCGATAACATGATTGTCGATTTTTACTTTCGCCTTAAATTTTGGATTTTTAAAAATATGAATCAACGCAGCGATAGTGTAGCGGATTCCTCCCAGAAATCTCAATTTTTCGGCAGTTACATTAATATTTGAGACTAAACCCCAGCCGGCATTATTAAAAAAGTAATATTTAGAATTAGATGAGTCGGTCAATTCAAAAATATCAATTTCTTGGATTTTTCTTCTATTTAGGTTATGAATGGCAGTAGGAATATCTCTACATTGAATATCGCTATTGAAAGCATTACCAGTGCCGCAAGGAAACAAAATTATTGGTGGAGCTTTGTCAATTTTATCTTTCAATCCATTGATAGCCTCGTGTAATGTACCATCTCCACCAACCAGCCCAATCACATCGAACTCTGCCAGTTTAGTGTTCTCTAAATAGTCAGCAACGCAACCCTTATATTGGCTAATGACCGAAGTTATCTGCCAATTTTGTAGTAGTTTGAGAATGTTTTCGAGTCGTTTTAAATTTTTCCCATCTCCCGAAACAGGATTTATGATTAACAATAACTTATTAATTTCTTGATTCATATTTTGGTTAAGAATTGAAAGATTAATGTAACTTTGAAAAAATTATTAACCTTTTCAAATATTCATGAAAAAGATTTTTGTTCTATTTTTTAATTTATTGATAATCAGTAGTTTAACATCTGTGGCTCAAGTTAAGTCGGGTCCGATGGTTGGCTATTCTGATTACAAAGAAGTATTGGTTTGGGTACAAACCGAGAAAGAAGCCAGTGTCAAAATCGTTTATTGGGATAAAACCAATCCTTCAAAAAAACTCTCGACCGATGAAATCAAAACCATCAAACACGATGGATTTATTGCACATTGTATTGCCGACCAAGTAGAACACGGCAAAAAATATAACTACGAAGTTTGGGTTGATAAGAAAAAAGTAAATTTTGATTTTCCGCTTGAGTTTCAGTCACAAACCTTGTGGCAATACCGAACCGACCCACCGAATTTCAAATTTGCAGCAGGGAGCTGTGCCTACATAAACGAGCCAGATGTTGACCGTCCGGGTACTCCTTATGGCTCAGATTACGAAATTTTTAAGGCAATTTATGATAAAAAGCCTGATTTTATGATTTGGGGGGGGGACAATAACTATTATCGAGAAGTTGATTGGAATACCCGTACTGGCGTAATTCACCGAAATTCTGAATTGAAAAGATTGCCAGAGGCCCGTGCATTATTTGCCAATACGCATCACTATGCTGTTTATGACGACCACGATTACGGCCCGAATGACTCAGACCGCAGTTTTTGGGGTAAAAACATGACACTCGAAGTATTTAAACTGTTTTGGCCGAATCCAAACTTTGCTTTCAAGGATGAGGGCGTTACTGGTACATTTTTTTGGAATGATTGTCAGTTCTTTTTGATGGATGACCGTTGGTGGAGAACACCCAATAACAGATTATCAACCGGTGATAGAGATTATTATGGTCAAAAGCAGTTGAACTGGCTTATTGATGCCTTGAAATCTTCACAGGCTCCATTCAAATTTGTAATTACGGGGGGACAAGTTATCAATCCTGCTGCGGTTTATGAAAATATGGCGACCTATCCCGAAGAACGCAAGCAATTGTTAGATATGATTACAAAAGAGAAGATTCCGGGAGTATTCTTTATTTCGGGCGATAGACACCACACAAATCTTCAAAAATTAGAAAGAGAGGGTACATATCCATTATATGATGTAACGCTTTCACCACTCACATCGGGTGCGGGTGCTCCAGTGAAAGAGGAAGTAAATTCTCCGATTGTGGAAGGAACAAGGGTTGATAAAACCCATAATTTCGGACTTTTCGAGGTTACGGGTAAGCGAACTGACCGTGTTTTGAAACTTTCGGTTTTTGACAAAGACGGCAAGGAAATGTGGAATAAAGAATTTAAAGCTAAAGATTTAAGATAAATTAACTTTTTAATATCCAAGCCGCCAAAACTTTTTGGCGGCTTTTTTCGTAGTTAGATAATAAACTTTATTTTAAAATTATGAAAAGAATCTCATTTCTTTTGTTGATTGGTTTCGTGATGGTTTCATGCCAATCAATGTCGCAAAGCAATAAAAAACAGCCAAATTGTAAGATAGCCAAAGTTACAAAAACCGAAGCCGAGTGGCGTAAGATGCTAACATCTGAGCAATTTAATGTTACGAGGAAAGCTGGAACCGAGCGAGCTTTTACAGGTGAATATTGGGATAATCATGCCGAAGGAACTTATTTATGCCGTTGTTGTGGTTTTGAATTATTTGATTCAAAAACTAAATTTGAATCTGGTACGGGCTGGCCAAGTTTCTGGAAACCTATTAACGAATGTAGTGTCGAAGTCGGCACTGACACCAGCTATGGAATGGTTCGTGATGAGGTGCGTTGTCATCGTTGTGATGCTCATTTAGGACACGTTTTTAATGACGGTCCACGCCCGACTGGCCTGAGATATTGCATGAATTCGGCAAGTTTGAAGTTTGTTGCAAAGAAATAATTAATTTTTGGTGAGAAATTGATAGATTGCAAACCGATAATTTGCAAATAAACATTTAGAAAAATTAGTTGAAAAGTATGACCCAAGACAGAATCGAGTTTTTGTACAAGTATTTGAATAACGCTTCGCCAACAGGTTTTGAAGCAAGTGGACAACAGATTTGGTTAGATTACATCAAACCATTTATTGATGATAAAATTATTGATGTTTACGGAACTGCCGTTGGGGTAATTAATCCAAATAAACCATATAAAGTAGTTATTGAAGCACATTCTGACGAAATTTCTTGGTTTGTGAATTACATTACCGAAGATGGCTACATTTATGTTCGTCGTAATGGTGGTTCCGACCATCAGATTGCTCCATCCAAAAGAGTAAACATTCATACCAAAAAAGGAATTGTGAAAGGCATTTTTGGCTGGCCCGCAATTCACGTACGTGATGCCGCCACCGAAGAAAAACCTACCCTAAAAAACATCTTTATTGATGTAGGTGCATCGAAGAAATCAGAGGTTGAAGAAATGGGTATTCATGTTGGCTGCGTGATAACTTTTGAGGATGAATTGATGGAACTCAACAGCAAATATTACGTTGGACGTGCTTTAGACAATCGAATTGGCGGATTTATAATTGCCGAAGTGGCTCGCAGATTGAAAGAAAATAATATCGAATTGCCTTTTACGCTGTTTGTTGTCAATTCGGTTCAAGAAGAAATTGGTCTGCGTGGGGCTGAAATGATTTCTCGAAGATTAAAACCAGATGTTGCCATTTGTTGTGATGTGATTCACGATACACAGTCGCCGATGTACAATAAAAAGACTGATGGAGATTTAGCTTGTGGTAGAGGCCCAGTTTTGACTTATGGCCCTGCCGTTCAGAATAATTTATTAAATTTTATCATTGATACTGCGGTAGAAAAAAATATTCCATTCCAAAGAGCAGCAACGAGTCGCTCCACCGGTACAGACACCGATTCTTTTGCGTATTCGGCAGAAGGTGTAGCATCGGCATTGATTTCACTGCCTCAAAAATACATGCACACCACAGTAGAAATGTGTAGCAAAGAAGATATTGAAAGTTGTATTGACCTTTATTATCAAGTTCTTCTGAAACTTGAAGCGGGTCAAGATTTTTCTTATATCAAGTAATCCTATAATTCTTTTGTAAAAAATTCAATTCATTCATAGAATAGTGTTTGCAAACACTATTCTATGAAAATTAAATTTATCAGTAACTATTTTCAACACCCAATCACCAAAGCTTGTCGGGATATTTACCAGCAGAAACCAAATTAGCTATTGCATTCATCACGTCGGGTTTGTCTTCGGGGTATGTTACTCCAAACCATTCAGACTCATTCGAGAAAACTTTACATTTGCCGATTCCTTCGTTTATGAGATTGCTCATTACAGTAGGAATATAAAATTCAGCCTTTGGAGAATCATAATTTTTTCGAGCATATTCTTCAAATTGCTCTTTTATTTTCGGAAAAACATTTGGCATAAAACCCCAAAAATTCATCGAAACGGGTGTGTTTTCGCCTAAAACTGTTTTTTCATCACCTTCTATAAATACAATTTTGCCAGTTTCATCTCTAAGAATTTTTGTTCTTTCGATAACCGAAGTCAAGTAGCCATCTTCGTCTGTTTCGCAGACACCTCTCGATACCGTACCATTTTCTGACAACGTATTCTTGATTTGATAGCCAACCATAGCGTGGCAGGTTTCATCAGAATTATTTGAAAGAAAATTGCTCATTATCTGAAATGCCTCAAAACCATAAAAATCATCGGCATTGATTACCGCAAATGGGGTAGAAGTTTGTTCCCAAGCACAAAGCGTTGCGTGTCCAGTTCCCCAAGGTTTTGAGCGTTCAACAGTTCCCAAATCTGAAGGAACATAAATTTCGGAGCGAAAATCTCAATAAAATCTGCTTTTAATTCTTCTCTGATAATAAATACTATTTTTCCGAATCCAGCTCTGATAGCATCATACAGTGAATAATCTATGATAGTTTCACCATTTGGTCCAAATTGGTCAAGTTGTTTTACACCTCCATAGCGGCTTCCCATTCCTGCTGCTAATATTAATAATGTGGGTTTCATGTAGAAATGATTGAATTAATAATTTTATTTGCTTGCAAATTTACAAAATATTATTGATTGAAAAATTTATACTTATTAAGTGTTAAATTGACAGTTATTAAGTAATTTTGTTTTTAAACTAACCTATTACAAAAGATGTATAGACAACTTATAACCATTTTTCTGGTTTCGGCTGCTCATTTTGCTTTTTGTCAGAAACAGGCAGAGTTTCCTTTAAAAAAATTACCCATCGAAAATTGGAAAATTGAAGGTTCTAAATGGCAAAAAGCCAAAGATTTCTCGGTTTTTCCTGAATTATTCGAATCAAAAAAATTTAAACTCGAAAGCGGTAACGAAATTTTATTTGCCAAAGATGGGGCTGGCATTGTCAGTTCAAACGTTAGCACAAAAGATGTGAAGCTGCGTTTTGAATTTGCGTTGGATGGTATGTCGAGAAATACAGTATTTATTCAAGGCAAATACGGGATTGCACTCAATTATCCGATGCAATCGTATCCAATGGGGAGTATTCTTGGTGAAAAAACAATTTTACCAACAAAATATTCGAGCAAAGAAGCAGGACTTTGGCAAACCATTGAAATAGTTTTTTCGGCTAAAGATGGCAACAAACCCGCAACAATTGAAAAAATAGTTGTCAATGGCTTAACGGTTCAACAGAATATTGTTTTGAATAAACCAACGACTGACGCACCATTTATAGGTAGCGAGAATCCATTAGCAATCGCCAATCATGCGGGCAAAATAGCTATCCGAAATGTTGAGTATTTACCTTATGAAACAGGTAATCCTATCACAATTAGCGATTTAACCTACAAAATACAAGAAACCCAAGACTGGGATAGGACTTTTGAAGTAAAAGATACAAAACCAGAAATGGGTACTTCAAGCCAATTGACTGCTGAGGTGCAAACAAATTTTAAGCGATTTATTTTGACATATACTGGCAAAATGAATGTTAATAAAACTGATAAATATGCACTCACGATTGACTATATGGGAGTAGGAAACCTCAAAATTGATGGGAAAGATGTCGTGGGTTCTACCGAATATTTGTATCGCTCGCCACAAACTGGCTTCGTAGAATTAACGGCTGGTGAACACACTTTCGAATATCGCTACCAACGTATTTGGTGGCGACCTGCATTGGGTTTGTTTGTATCAAGTGCCGAAATTCGACCTTATCCGCTCCATCCTGCAAGTTCATTGCCCGACCCCGAACCAGTAAGTGAGATTTTTGTCAATCCTAATTCGCAAAAAGCCGAGATGATTCGTTCGTTTGTGATGTTTGAAAATAAAAAACGCACTCATGTGATTTCGGTCGGAATCAAAAATAACCATCAAGTCAAAGTAAACGACTTAGATTTATTCCAAAACATTAATTATAGTTTCGACCTAAATCAAGGCACACTTTTGTATGCTTGGAAAGGAGACTTTGCGAATGTTACAGAAATGTGGCACGAACGTGGCGAACCTCAGATTTTACAACCTAACGGTTTAATAACAAAGTTTGAAGGAAAACCTGCATTTGTTGATATAAATAAACCATCTCCGGATTCGTTGGACCAAGAGAAAGATTTGATTTTTAAAAAGTATGAAATTTATAATGGTTTCCCTTTTTTTACATATCATTATGGAGGGATTGATTACAGAATTAATTATTCAATCAAAGACTACACTTTGGTTTGTGATGTTGCCGCCAGTAGTCCTTCTAACATTTACTATAAAGCAATGAGTGGTAAATCAATAACTCAAATTAACAAGACAACTTATCTGATTGATGATAAATATGTTTATTTACATGGAAAAGCCAAACCCATCATCAGAAACGCAAAGGCAGGTCAGGAGTTGTTGCTTCCACTAAGTTCTCCAATCAAATATATGGTTAATTGGTAATAAATTAAGAACATGAAAAAATCACTGAAATATATATTCATTCTAATTAGCGGCTTGGCATTTGCCCAAAAGCCATTAGCAGAAGAAGATTTTTATAAAATCGTAACGATTCCAACCCCCGAGGGTGTTGAACTCGAAATCGGCGGTTTAGCAACCTTGCCTGATGGTCGTTTGGCGGCGTGTACCCGTAGAGGTGATGTTTGGTTAATTTCTAACCCGTACATGAAAGGTAATACAACACCAACCTACAAAAAATTTGCGACTGGCTTGCATGAGCCACTCGGATTGGCATTTATCAATAATCAGATTTGGGCCACTCAAAGAGGGGAAGTAACGATATTGAAAGACAATGATGGTGATGAAGTTGCTGATGAATACCAATCTTTCTATAAATGGCCACTTTCGGGCAATTATCACCAATACAGTTATGGGCCAGTTCAATTGCCTGATGGTAATATGATTTTTACGTTGAATCTTGATTGGATTGGTCGTGGTGCTTCGCAATCAAAATGGCGTGGGTGGATGCTTAAGATTAGTCCCGAGGGCAAAATGACACCTTGGGCAACTGGTTTGCGTTCGCCCGCAGGTTTTGGATTGAATAAAGCTGGTGATATTTTCTATGGTGAAAACCAAGGCGATTGGGTCGGTTCGGGTCGAGTTACGCATCTCGAATATGGTGATATGGCGGGAAATCCACAAGGTTTGCTGTGGTCGGGAGA
>JALOLV010000196.1 GCA_025455785.1 Spirosomataceae bacterium
TTCACAGAGCGGCTTGGTTAAAGATTTCGGCAACGTGCATCACTTTTATTGGATGGTTTTGACGTCGAATAATGCCTTCGAGGTGCATCAGACAAGACATATCTCCACCCGTTAGAATCTCAGTTCCGTTTGACAAATGGTCGTTCACACGGTCGATTCCCATTCGAGCCGAAACGGCTTCTTCGGCTACACAAAACGTTCCACCAAAACCGCAACATTCGTCATTGCGTTTGAGTTGGGTCAGGCGAATCCCTCTGATAGTTTTTAATAAACTTAATGTTTGACCGCTTTGTTCGGTCGTAAATTCAGACGCATTGGCATTGCGTAAACCTCTTTGTCCATGGCAACTCAAATGTAGCCCTACTTGATGATTAAATTCACCATTAAACCCTTTTACTTTTAGTATATTGACCAAAAAATCGGATAAATCGAGGGTGTTGTTTCGTACTTTTTGAACAGCCGAAGTTTGCTCGATGATGTCATAATGTTTACGGACATGATAAGTACAACTGCCCGATGGCATTACTGTATAATCATAATCGGCAAATGTATTTACAAAATTTTGGTAAACCCCAACCGCATCTTTTTCGCAGCCGCTATTGGCCATAGGTTGTCCGCAACAAGTTTGCTCGGTTGGATAAGAGACTTCGACACCCAGTTTTTCGAGTAATTGCAGCGTTGCTACACCGACTTGCGGGTAAAATTGGTCAATATAACAAGGTATAAATAAGCCTACTTTCATTTATCGTCGTCGTTGTATCCAATCAAAATCTTCTGAAAATCGCTAATTATCTCAGAAAAATATGGATTATTATTTCTAAGAATCATTACGGTTGGTACCCTCTCCCCGGATTTATCAAGCAATATCACTTCTATTTTTCTATTTCGAGCCAGTTGCCTGCCGTCTGATGAATCACAGACGTAAATAATCAATGGTTGATTGATTTTATTGTAGAAATCTTCGATGATAGTAGCAATCGTTACTGGCATCAAATCATCGTAAGATGGTGTTTTGTTGGTAGTATTCTCAAAAACCTCAATCACAAATTCATAAGCCGAATTGGCATATTCTTTATGGGGTTCAAACAAATAAAACATAGGCTTAAATTTTATTTCATAGCTTATATAATTACTTGTTTGAAATCCGTAGGAGTTATTTTCACCACCAAAAAAGAAAAAATCATAGGCTAATGATTGGCGTTCCTCGTTGCTCATTTTTCTTTTTTAATTTTTCAAATGCCAATTTTAGCTCCGTATTACTTTTTGACTGTTCTCGGGTCTCTTTTTGTGCATTACGCTTGGTTTCTAACAGAATTTCAACTAATTCTGTACCGTTACGAGGTCGTACAAATTCTGATAGTTCCATATTTACTTTCAAATTTATACCTCAAAAATACGTATTAAAATTCTATTTACAACCCCGTAGCAACAGTTTTTGAGCCTCTTTCTCTGATGAGATTACCTCTAACATCCAAACTACGAAACAAACCAGTAGGGTTCAATGCTCCACCGGCTCGCAATCGAGCTTCGGCTGTCAATGCACGAACATCGGTACGAAAAGCATTTTGCAGAATCTCTTGAGCTTTTACAACATCATTGTTTTCTTGGGCTTCTTCTAAAGCCTTTCTATCAACCGAAAGAGCCTGAGCATACGCCATCATGATTCCATCAACCGATTGCAATAAGTCTTCGAGTGGGTCTTTTACGTTGTGACTTGCATCAATCATCCAGCCCAAATCTGAGGCGTGATTCATTCCTTGTGCATCCATCCCTTCCACTAATTCATTAAAAATTAAGAATAATTGGTAAGGTTTTATGCTACCGGCGGTCAAATCGTCATCACCATATTTTGAATCATTGAAATGAAAACCACCTAATTTTTGCTCCATTAATAACAGTGCTACAATCTGCTCGATATTAGCATTTGGCAAATGATGCCCCAAATCAACGAGTGTATAGGCTTTTTCGCCTAATTTTTGAACATACGAATAAGACATTCCCCAATCACCGACTGTCATTGAGTAAAAATTTGGTTCAAATGCTTTGTATTCGACAAACATTTTCCAGTCGGATGGTAAGGCTTCATAAATTTCTTGCAAACTCTCCAAAGTATTTTGATATGCCTTACGAAAATTTAACTGACCCGGAAAACACGAACCATCTGATAACCAAACTGTTAGCGATTTAGAACCCAACTCAATCCCGTGTTTAATTACCTCAATATTATGCTCGATGGCTTGTTTGCGGATTGCCTTATTGACATTCTGCAACGACCCAAATTTATAGGTCAATGTTTGGTCGGGTTGGTCTTGGAATGTATTTGAATTGACGGCATCAAAAGCTAATCCGTGTTGAGCAGTCAAAGTTTTGATGGCTTGATAATCCTTCGGAATATCCCACGGAATATGCAAAGAAATTGCCCCCGATGAGCGATTCAAAGCATGAAGAAGCCCAACATCTTCGATTTTTTCTTCGAGCGAACGAGGTTCACCGCCACCAGCAAAACGCCCAAAGCGTGTTCCGCCTGTACCCAATGCCCAAGATGGAATTGCAATCTGAAAATCAACTAATTTTTGAATGATTGATTCGGCATTTTCAATTTCTGATTTTGTGAAACTGAGTTTTGCTTCGTGCTTTTTTAGTAACGAAGCGTTATGGTCTGATATATAATTTTTCGAAATTTGCATGCTTAGAGTTGAATTTTATTGTTGTACTTTTAAAAAATGTTAACACTTGGGCTGTTCGGGATTTGTAATCCCGAACTAAACTGATTAGGATTTGAAATCCTAAATCAAAACAACATCAATAAGACCTTTTTTACCACAATAATTCCTTGCCGAACTGTAAATATAATCTTCTGGAAAATCCACAATTTCTGCTCTTACTGGGTTTTGATGAATATAATTTACCTTTTGTTCAATAAAATCTAAGGAATAACATTCTTTAGCATCGTTTCCATCTTGCCAAAATTTGAATTCTTTGATTTTTGGGTTAAACCTACCATTATATTCAAAACGATAGAGTAACCATTGTTTTCGGCTTTCATTCTCATTCTGAATAGCCTCAACTATCTTTTTGGATGTAAATTTTTTAAAATCACGCAAAATATCTGACATCGTAACTCCATCTTTTGTAGCTGATGCAACCAAATGTAAATGATTTGACATCAGTACCCAAGCATAAATTTCCAAACCTTTTGCTTCTTGGCAATATTTTAACGAATCAATAATTATATGGCGATAGATTGGTCGTGTAAAAACATCAACCCAATCAACAACCGTTATTGTTAGAAAATACGTATAGCCTCCAATGATTCTATTTTTGATTCCCATTTTAAATTGGATTGTAAATCCATTACAGTCGAGTTCGGGATTACAAATCCCGAACAGCTAATTTTACATAAAAACTTCCTACCTATAAAATCCCATCGCCACGCCACCATCGACATTTAGGGCATTGCCAGTTGATTTATTCAACAATCCACCCACAAACGCAAAACACGCATTGGCGATGTCAATTGGTAAGATGATTTCATTCAGCAGTGTACGTTTTGCATAATAAGCGGGTAGTTCTTCAACTGTTATTCCGTATGCTTTGGCACGTCCTTCGGCCCAGCCGCCAGCCCAAATATTAGAATCAGAAATAACCGCATCCGGATTTACCATATTTACCCGAATCTTGTCTGCACCCAACTCTGCCGCCATCAAGCGAGTCAGATGAGCTTGAGCCGCTTTTGCTGAGCCGTAACCCGGGTTATTTGGCCCTGCTACAACGGCATTTTTTGAAACAATATTCACAATATCACCACCAAAACCTTGTTTACGCATTACCTCGATTCCAGCTTTTGATACGATAAACTGACCTTTTACCAAAATATCATACAACCTATCCCATTCTTCAAGACTATGGTCTGCGATTGATTTTGATATGCTAATTCCTGCATTATTTATCACAATATCTACCCCGCCAAATGCCAAACAAGCAGCATCTAAAGATTTTTTGGTGCTTTCTTCGTCAGTAACATTCAATAATGTACTGGCAACGGCATCTCGTCCAAAGGATTTCACAAACTCATCTTTTGCACCTTCGAGGCGTTCTTCGTTAATGTCATTGATGATTACGCAAGCCCCTTCTTCGGCAAATTTCTTAGCGATTGCCTTGCCGATTCCACCAGCCGAACCAGTAATCAAAGCTACTCGACCCGAAAGAGCCTTTGGCTTGGGCATACGTTGCAATTTGGCTTCTTCGAGCAACCAATATTCAATATCGAAAGCCTCTTGGCGTGGCAACGAAGTATATTCTGAAACTGCTTCGGTCCCTTTCATTACATTTACGGCATTGATATAATATTCGGAAGCCAAACGTGCCGTAGTTTTATCTTTTGAGAATGTAAACATCCCCACACCCGGATACAAAATCACAACTGGATTTGGGTCTCTCATGGCTGGTGAGTTATCGTGCTTGCAAGTGTTGTAATACTCGGTGTACATCGCACGGTACGCCTCAAATGCAGGTTTTAGCTTGTTTTTTATGGAATTAACATCTGATAAATCCTCATTGGGAGCTAATTCTAAAACCAACGGTGAAATTTTGGTACGCAAAAAGTGGTCAGGGCATGATGTACCGAGCGGAGCAAGTTTTTCTAAATCATTTGAGTTGATAAATTCTAACACTCGTGAATCATCAGTAAAATGTCCTATCATTTTACGTTCTGAAGAACAAAAACCTCTCAAAATCGGGGCAATTTTAGCTGCTTGATTCCTGCGTTCTTCAATTGGTAAAGATTCGATTTTTTGTCCACCAAACACATTTTTATAATTACTTTCGAGGTATTCGGCACATTTTTCGATTACTTCGAGGGTATTTATGTAGCTTTCGTAGGCTGTATCGCCCCAAGTAAAAAGACCGTGAGACCC
This sequence comes from Spirosomataceae bacterium, assembly GCA_025455785.1. GTDB lineage: Bacteria > Bacteroidota > Bacteroidia > Cytophagales > Spirosomataceae > JALOLV01. Next base: position 4,917 of record JALOLV010000196.1, read on the forward strand.
AAGCATGATTCCACGCAGTTGTTTCCCACGTGAGGCCGCTTCTTCGAGACAAGCACGTAGCTGCAAGCCCAAATCAAAACCCGGACGCTGCCAACCTACCCAACCGACTTCGCCGTTAAACAATTCTTCGGTAATTCGTTTACCATCTTTAGCTGCCGCAATAGCAATAGCGGCATCAGGATGCAAATGGTCAATGTGTTTAAAGGGTAAGAATCCGTGAAGTGGCGTGTCAATCGAAGGGGCTTTTGAATTCAAATCAAAAATACAATGATTGAAAAGTTCGACCATTTCATCCTCAAATTCGATTCCACGATACACATTTTCGAGGTTTCGCAAACGCTCTAAATACAATGCCGCACAGCCCGATTTTGTTAATGTACCAATATCCCCCCCCGAACCTTTAATCCACATCACTTCGGTATCGGCACCCGTAAGCGGGTCTTTATCAATGATTTTAACAGAGGTATTGCCTCCGCCGTAATTTGTCAATCTTAAATCTGCCCCGAGTAGATTTGAGCGGTAAATAAATAAATCAACTTCGTTGGTGATTTGGGCGACTTTGGTTTCATCCCAAAGATATGATACATGTCGAAATGTCTTTGTTGTAGTCATTAATATTCAAAAAAATTTATGCCTCAATTTAATAAACAAATTTAGGATTTGTTTACCAATAAACTGTCCTACACTATCTTCAAAATCAATCCCAAGGTTTCTCTACTTAAAGAGTAAATTCAATAAAGCATTATGATTATTGACGGTTTTTAGTTTGATTTAAGTCATATTTTGGGCAACAGTCAATCACGTAGTTTTGTAAAAAATCCTAAGCGATTACGAAAAATGTTTACAAAAGAAATGATAACAGCCGAAGAGGCTGTTCGGCTGATTAAGTCAGGGGATAATATTTATGTACATACGGCCGCCGCAACCCCCGAAACCCTGTTAAAGTCAATGGTTGGAAGAGCCAACGAACTTTCGGATGTGCATTTGTATCACATGCACATTGAGGGCGAGGTCCAACACATTCAGCCAAAATACCAAGGTATTTTTACCGACCATTCTTTTTTTGTGGGGGCAAATGTCCGTAAAGCTGTTCAAAGTGGTCTGGCAGATTATATCCCGATTTTTTACTCTGAAGTACCAAGTGTTTTGAGACGAAGAATCATTCCGATTGATATAGCCATGGTTCAAGTTTCGCCACCCGACAAGCACGGTTATTGTTCGCTCGGGGTATCGGTCGAAGCCTCATTGGCGGCTGTACAAAGTGCTAAAATCGTGATTGCTCAAATTAATCCAAATATGCCACGTACGCACGGCGACGGCATCATCCACATCAGTATGATTCATGCGGCAGTTTGGACCGACGAACCAATTCACGAAACAATTCCAGCCGAGCCAAGTATCGAAGAGCAGTTGATTGGTAAATATGTGGCATCTTTGATTGAAGATGGTGCAACCTTACAAACGGGCATTGGGGCGATACCGAATGCAGTTTTGAAATGCTTAAATCATCATAAAAAACTGGGGGTTCATACCGAAATGTTCTCGGATGGCGTGATTGATTTAGTCGAAAAAGGCGTTATTACTGGAGAATGTAAGAAAACCCATCCCGGAAAAATCGTCTCGGGATTCACTATCGGAACAAGACGTTTGTACGATTTTATTGATGATAATCCACTCGTGGCAATGCTCGATATTGAGTATGTAAACAATACGGCTGTGATAAGGAAAAACCCAAAAGTTACGGCTGTCAATAGTGCCTTAGAAGTAGATTTGATGGGACAAATCTGTGCCGATAGTATTGGCAGTTTGCAGTATTCGGGCGTGGGTGGACAAATGGATTTTATCCGTGGAGCATCGCTCTCAGAGGGCGGAAAACCCATTATTGCCCTTTGCTCAACAACTAAAAATGGTGAATCAAAAATTGTGAATTACCTCAAACAAGGTGCCGACGTTGTTACGACCCGAGCCCATGTGCATTTCATAGTTACCGAATACGGTATTGCCGAACTTTATGCCAAAAACCTTAAAGAAAGAGCAAGAGCCTTGATAAATATCGCTCATCCAAATCATAGAGAAGTACTTTATAATGAGGCCATTAAAGTTTTAGGGAGGTTTTGATGAGTTGCCTGTCAAGAAACAGGCAACGGCATAGGTTGTCAATCTCCACTCCAAGCATT
>JALOLV010000197.1 GCA_025455785.1 Spirosomataceae bacterium
AATCAACGAAAGGGCAAAAAGCATTTTATTGATTAATCCATTGTCTTTTTGGAGGTGGTATTCTGTTAGAGCAATTGGCTCAATTTTAAGATTAGTTTTAATAAAAGCGGGTGTGTTTTTTGAGATTAATGATTGAATAGCTTTCTCTAAATCGCTGATTTTGACCCCATCTCGAAGCTCGATATAAGACGGAATATTGAGGTTATTCCACTGTTCAAAATTATCTCTACCAAAAAACCGAGCGGTATTGTTCGAGATAAAAATACCGTTGGTGTCATCTTCGAGTAGATTTATAACCGAGTTTTGGGGTAATTTCTGTAAAACTCCAGTTATCAAGAAATCGTGTTTTTCGCCACTAAAACTCTGGATATTGATAGATTTACCCAAAGCATTTGCCAGCTTGTAGCTCAAAACCGTACATTGAGAGTAGTGTGCTATCGCCAATCTGAATCCCTTCTCTGAAACGCTTATCGCCAATCGAAATTACCGAAGTGATACCATCCCAACGGTAATAATTGGCTACCAAACTCGGATATTCTTCTTTGAGGCGTCGCCCAATAGGAGCAAGGGTAGTCATGGGCATTCCCATTCCTTCTTCTTTCCATTTGCTTGAAAGAAAAAACTGCCTATCGGCGTTGCGAAGCCCTTTATTGACCTGCAATTCGCTCCAAATATATGCACCTATGAGCATCGTAAACAAAATTCCCGCAGTTAGCCCGACGATATTTACAACCGAAAACAAACGGTTTTTTATTAAATTTCGAAATGCGATTTTGATGTAATTGCGTATCATAATTTTGTGATTGTTTTGTAGAGATATTTAACCTCTCTACGGTGAGGTTATTCCGTTTTCAATGATTTCGCAGGATTCATCGTTGCAGCTTTGATGGCTTGATAACTGACTGTCAGTAAGGCGATTATCGTAACGCCAAAACCACCCAAAGCAAACATCCACCACGAAATATTGATGCGATAATTAAAATCTTGAAGCCAGCGATTCATTGCATAATAAGCTATCGGAACGGCTATAAATGTGGCAATCAAGACTAATTTCAAGAAGCCTGTCGAGAGTAAAGTAGTGATGTTCAGAATCGTTGCTCCGAGAACCTTGCGGACACCTATTTCTTTGGTTTTTTGCTCGGCTACGAAGGTAATCAAACCAAATAAGCCCAAGCAAGCAATGAAAATAGCAATACCCGTAAATGCTCCGAAGATATTTGCGAGGCGGTCTTCTGACTTAAACATTTTATCGAAAGTTTCGTCAGCAAAATGATATACAAACGGGTCTTCGACTTTATAATCATTGTATGCTTTTTCGATTTTTGCCATTGTGGCTACTACGTCAGCATCTTTTCGTAGTTTGATATTCAAGAAACCAAAATCTCGTGAATCTGTTATGAAGGTAAGCATCGCTGGCATGACCTTGTTTTTGAGATTTAGGTAGTTAAAATCTTTTAAAACACCAATTACCTCCGCAGATTCATTTTCGGACATTTCAATATTTTTAATAGCAGCGATGTTATTATCTAAACCTTTTGCGGCTGTTTCATTGAGTAAAACTTTTTTCTTTAAGTCGCTTGGCAATTGCTGTGGTTTTATTTTCCAATCAATCTCAAAAAGGTTGATGTATTCTACATCTACATTAAAGACGATTGCCCCTACGTTTTTATCGGGGTCTTTTTCTCCTACTTTGCTGATACTGAACATATTATACCCCTCGAAGAAAATCCGATGTTGTGAACCCGAAACGCCTTGTACTCCATCTATTTGTTTGATTTGTGTGATTAAGGCTTGATTCTGCCCACGGGCTTTACCATCTAAATTGATAGTTAATATATTGTCTTTATTCAATCCCAAGTTTTTGTTTCGCATCTTGCTGATTTGAAAATAAATTATGGTTGAACAAAAAATCAAAGTTGATGAAACTACTAACTGAAAGACGGTCAATGATTGGCGAATTCTGACATTTCCTCTACCTTGAATTTTACCTTTCAAAACCTCAATCGGATTGTATTTTGACAACACAAATGATGGATAACTACCTGCTAATAATGCACTTATGACAATAATACCCACAATTGAGCCAATGAAATAAGGGTTCATTAAAAAGGCTGTATCAATCTGCAAATCAAGAATTTTATAAAAAGTAGGTCGTAGGACTTGAAATAGTAGAATAGCAAAAATCAATGAAATAAAAAGCATTAAAGTGGATTCGATATAAAATTGCGTTGCTAAGCTATTTTGATTGGCTCCTATAGATTTACGAACTCCTACTTCTTTGGCTCGTGTAGTGGCACGTGCAGTTGTGAGATTCATAAAGTTTATCAATGCCAAAAGCAATATTAAAACGGCAATGGCTGAAAAAATATAGACATACATCAAAATGCTATTTGTTCCATTTTGCTCGCCTTTTAAGCCCAAATGATTAGCAAAATGATTCAGATTAAAGACAATTACTTCATTGTTGGGGTTATCTGCTGCTATTTTTGTGAGTATAGTTTGTACATTTGCTTGACTTTGAGGATTGTCAAGCAATAAAAATGTTTCGTAGTCGCCAGTTCCGATTTGATTAATTTTACTTTCGGTATAATATTGAGGGTAGTTTTTTTTGTTTTCAGATAATTTAGTTGGTAGTGAAGCGATAAAGTTGAATTCGATGGATGAGTTTGATGGATTTTTTTCGACAATTCCGACAATCTTTAAATCTACTTTTTTATTCCAACGAATTGTTTTACCTAAAGGATTCTCATTACCAAAGTATTTGAGAGCCATCTTGGGTGTCAAGAAAATGGTGTATGGGTTTGATAATTCTTTTGGATTTCCTTGTAAAATCTTGAAGTTGAAGATTCTAAAAAAGCCTTCATCGGCAAATATCATCCCTTTTTCGGTTGCTCTATTCCTTTGTGTTGTTTCAAAAGTAGCTTCCCATTCGTCAGATTTACGCCCTACATCTTCAACCAAGGGAGTAGCTTCTTTCATAGCATCTCCCAATCGCCCCGACATATTTGAGAAATTAATCTCTTGCTCACCTATTTTTGCTTGGCCACCAACCTGAAAAATCCTTTCATGATTTGTATGAAATTTATCAAAACTGACCTCATGCGAAACATACAATAAAATCAACATCGAGACGGCCAAACCTAAAGCTAAACCCGTGATATTGATAAAACTATAAACCTTGTTTTTAAACAGATTTCGGAATGCGATTTTTAGGTAATTGCGTATCATAATTTTGTGATTGTTTTGTAGAGACGTTGCCACAATGGAATTGCACGTAACGCCTCTACAGTGAGATTATTCCGTTTTCAATGATTTCACAGGATTCATCGTTGCAGATTTGATAGCTTGATAACTGACTGTCAGTAAGGCGATTAGCACGACCAAAGCCCCCGAAATAGCAAACATCCACCACGAAATATTGATACGATACGCAAAGTTTTGTAGCCAATTACTGATGGCATAATAAGCCATCGGCGAGGCAAAAATGAGGGCTACCAAAACCAATTTTAGGAAATCTTTAGACAGTAGGTTGATGATGCTGAATACACTCGCACCGAGTACTTTGCGAATCCCGATTTCTTTGGTGCGAACCTCGGCCGAGAAAGTTGCTAAGCCAAAAAGACCTAAACAAGCCACAAAGATTGCCAAACCAGCAAATAGACTTATAACTTTGCTAATGCGTTTTTCGGATTTGTAGAGATTATCCAAATGGTCGTCTAAGAATACGTATTCAAAAGCCGAACTCGGCACCATTCTTTTGTAGGTATCCTCCAAAACGGCCATATTTTTGAGCAAATCGTCAGAGTTTAGTCTTACCATCAAGTAACTGAAATTCTCAGTGCGGGCATTATGAAACGCAAACGGAACGATTTTTTCGTGCATACTCTGAAAATGGAAGTCTTCTACCACACCCACGATTTCGTCTCCGTATTCGGTAAACACTTTGATTTTCTTGCCGAGGGCTTGGGTTGGGGTCAAACCCATATAATCAACGGCCGTTTTGTTTACAACAACTTGTACTGTTGTGTCTCCGGGTTGTTTTTTAGGTACGGTTGTGCCTGCAATCAGCCTTATGCCTAAGGTTTCGATAATTTCGGGTCTGGTGCGGGCTGTGTAGAGATTGCTACCCTCGTTTGGGTTTTTAGGATTCGGCAAAGTTCTTAAACTGGTCGAAACGCCCGGAAATGATTGCACAAATGCCGCCTGCTTGACAACCGATGAGCGTTTGATTTCGTTTTCGAGTGCATCGAATTGCTCTTTATCTTTTAGGCTACTCACCATTATCCCAACCACTTGCTCGGATTTAAAGCCTAAGTTTTTATTCCGCAAAAAATTGATTTGTAGCTGAAACGCAATCACCATGACAATCAACACAATAGAGGCAGTAAACTGAAAAACTACCAGTCCTTTGCGGAATACCGAAGTGCTTGTTTTGGGCTGATTGGCCGATTGTATCATGAATTTGGGCGAATACCTCGAAAAAGTCATGGCTGGATACGCCCCAGCTAAGACAATAATGCTTATCCAGATTCCGCCTAAAATCAGCCAAAACCACGGCTCTTGCAAGAAGTTGAGCGTGAGATTTTCTTCGGTAAGTTCATTTATGAATGGCAATAAAGACGATAACAACACAATACTTAAAAGCAAACCTGCGGTAACAAATAAGAATGTTTCGGCATAAAAACGCTGAATCATCTGTCCGAAATTTGCTCCCAGAGCCTTATTAATGCCTACTTCTCTAAAACTACGCTGCAAACGAGCCGTCGAGAGATTCATGTAATTGATGGCCGCAATCAAGAGTAAAGCAATCGTAAGAGCAATCAAGATATTGGTTTGTTGGGAATCTCCGTACGGGGCATCAATTTTATTGGTAAAATCGGTAGAGTAGAGGTGAACCTGACTCAATGGCCTGAGAAATACATCATAAAAACGGTCTTTACGAGGGCGTTCTTTAGAAATCGTGGCTTCGATTTTCTTTTCGAGGTTTGCGATGTTGGCATTATCTCCCAATAACAAAAAAGTCTCGAAGCTGGCATTGCTCCAAGTCTGTCCTTGAGGATTCGCCGCCCATTTCATGGTCTCGAACGAAGCTAAAATATTGTAGTCGAGGTGAGAGTCTCCGGCAAAATCATCAAAAACACCCGTTACCTCAATATCGAAAGCATTATCCACTTTTAGAGTTTTACCAATCGGGTTAACATTTCCGAAATACTTCTCTGCCGTTGCTTTGCTCAGAATTGCCGTATTTGGTCTCAATAAAGCCGTTTTGATATTGCCTTGGGTCAATTTAAAATCAAAAATCTCTAAAATTGAAGGGTCGGCATAGTATAGTTTTTTTTCTGACAGATTGTTCTCGCCCGTAGAAATAAAGGCCAATTTGCCAAATTCGTGGTGTAAAATACGAGCTTGTTGTTTGATTTCGGGGAGGTTGGCTTTTAGATAAGGGCCAACTTTATTGGGGGCCGACGACCATTTTTCAAAATTTTTATCATCGAATGAGGTATTCAGGCAGACCTGATAGATATTATCGTAGTTTTTCTGAAAAGTATCGTACGATAACCCTTTCTTGACAAAGAGTAATGTTGCCATCGAAGCTGCCAAGCCGATGGCCAAACCAAGCAGATTAATAAGACTAAATGTCCTGTTTTTGAGGGCATTTCGCAGGGCGATTTTTAAGTAATTGCGTATCATATATTCTTTAGGGAAAAGGAAGAACAGAAAATGGAACAAAGATTTTACATTCTCCGTGTTCCGTTCAGCCGTTTTTCGATTATTCTGATTTTAGTGAATTTACAGGGTTTATAAGTGCTGCTTTGGTGGTATAATAAGCAATCGTCAGTATGGCAATGAGTAAAATTAAACCAAAGAAATAAACCATCAGACTGATGTTGATGCCGTTATTGAATGTAAACAAAGAATTGAAAATTATGCCGCCCGAGTAGCCAATTGGTATAGCTATTAAACCCGCAATGAGTAGCAGCTTCATAAAACTCCAAGATAAAATCTTGACAACTTCCCAAACCGATGCTCCCATTACTTTTCGGATTCCGATTTCTTTGTAGCGTTTTTCGGTGCTGTATGTTACCATACCGATTAGCCCCATGAGTGCAATCACAAAAATTACCATCGAGGCTACACCCATCATTTTCATGTCTTCGGCAGGGTAGTAGCGGTCATAAAGTTCTTTCTCGAACCACGAATACCCCATTTCTTTGTACGGATAATGCTTTTTCCAGATGCTTTGCATATCTGCTAAAAAAGCGTCTTGGTTAGTCGATTCGTCGACTTTTATGGTGAGCAATGAAAAAGCAGACGGTCTGTATTGAAAAACCAACGGTTGTTTTTCATATTGATAATGAAAATGACAAAAATCTTTTAATACTCCCGTGATTTGCACAAGGTTGTTGTTGAGATACAAGGTCTTGCCGACGGCTTCTTGCGGAGAGCCGAGACGAAGTTTAGAAACAGCTTTTTCGTTTATCAAGACAAAGTTTTGGGCTGAGTCTGATTGCGGAATCGGTAGGTTTTGC
>JALOLV010000198.1 GCA_025455785.1 Spirosomataceae bacterium
CAAAGCCAAATACTTCATTCCTCTCAAATAAGCCATTTGTTCAGTTGAAAGATTTCGACGACCCAACTGGTGGTCAATCATAAAATCTTGTGCTTGTTCGAGGGTTGGAATCTCAATTAAGTTTACTCGAAAATCCAAATTAAACTTTTGGCAAATCTCGTGGCGGTTGTGTCCATCCACCAAAACATAGCAGATTTCATCAGGATTCTGTGAAGTGGGTTCAATTACACCTCTTTTAGTCTCCCAAACAATCAGCGGGTCTTTACACCCAAACTGCAAGATATTTTGCTCAAGCTGAGTTCGTTCGTCAGTTGCTAAGGGTGGAATAAACTTTTTGAGTATCTCTAAAACAATTAGTTCTTTCTTTATTTTTTCATCTTGCGAATACATTGATTTCGGCAATTCAGCCTTCATCATTGCACCCATAAAATTATTTTTTGCCATTGCTTTAATTCAATTAGATGGTAATAAATTCTTTTGCTAACTCCATGTATTGCATAGCAGGAGCTGATTTTGGAGCATACGTCAACAAATCTTTCTGTGCGACTTGCGATTGCTGAATAATGGTGGCTCGTTCAATCGAAACATTGAAAACTGGAATATGCTTGTACTGTTCCTTCACAAAATCAATCATTTGTTTATGAACAAGTGTATTTGAAACCATCGTAAACAAAATACCTTTCACATTCAAAGTATTATTTACGTGCTGTCTGATTTCATAAATACGATTGAAAAGATTTTCAACCCCATAAAACGCATAGGCTTCAGGTTGAAGTGGCACAATGCACATATCAGAGGCCACTAAAGCATTGGTAGTGAAAATATTGAGAGCGGGCGGACAGTCAATCAGAATGAAATCAAACTTATCGCTGATTTCATTTAGTTTATTCCTGAGTCTTTTTTCGTTGCCGATTGAGTTTACTAAATCGGTTTCACGATAAGCCATTTTGATATTTGATGGCGAGAGGTAGAAATTCTCGGTGATTTCGATAATTGGCAATTCTTTGTTATCAAGAATTGCATCAATCACTTGCTCGTCAGGTGTGTAAACCCCAAAACACTGTGAAGTATTTCCCTGAGAATCGAAATCCACAAGCAGCACTTTAAAACCCGAAATAGCAAGAGCTTTACCGAGGTTAATAGTTGATGTGGTCTTACCAACTCCGCCCTTGTGATTCACCATCGAAATAATTTTTGCTTTTGAAAATAATTCGTCAGCATAACCATAATCTCTCAAAATTGGCTCTAACAAATTACAATGCTTTTCATTGAGTGTGAGCGTACCTTGCAAAGCCTTATGAAGTGTCTTTTTAGGTAGGTTTGCTTCTTTCTCCAATTGTGTGAGATTTAAAGCAGATTTCTGTTTAATGAATTTTAGGACTTTATCTGGACTAATCATTGTGACTAAATTTTTAACAAATATAAGGGAATAATTTAGCCTAAATAAACTTTTGAAGTACTTTTTTTATCCTAAACACAAAAAGAAAAATGCCCCCTAAAAGAAGGCATTTTTACTATTCAAATAATTTATAAAAAATCTTAATGTAGTATTTCTTTCTGATAACCTGTCCGACAACTTTATCTTTCGAGGTTACTTTTCAATTAGTATAATCCCTTTTTTAGTAACCCTGTAATTTTCTTTCGGAACGAAATAAACGCTATCCTTTACTTCGATGATTTTACTCAGCCTTTCAAGGTTCTCAATTTTGGCAGTATTCGTTTGTTTATAAATCCAGCCCCACCAAACGATGATAATTGTTATACAAATAACCAATATTGGTACTGCAAAGATACTCAAATTACCTATAAATGCTGTCTTTGGATTATCATAATGTATGCTTTTTATTTCATTTTTTACATTTTCGGCCAGCTTTGTGGTTGATTGTGTAGTTTCGGATAAAGCGGCTGTAAATTGAGTTTCTAAATTTTCGGTAGCAATAAAAAGCGGTAGAAGGCTATCATCAATACTTGATTCGGGTATTTGGTATTTTTGGCCAAACCGAAATTTCAATTTATCAATATCCTCCATTATTCTAAAATTTGTTTGACTTGTTCTAATGCCTTTTTGTACGTCAAACGACCAGCGAAATTTAGGCTTGATGGTTCTCGGTGTTCTGTAATTAGACGAATGACATCTTTTGCACTTTCCGATTCTCCTAAACCACCAAACTTTTTAAATTCGATTCCTGCATTGGTCAAGCCAGTAGCTCCTTGCTCGATTGATTCTAAACCGCCAAATGTACCTTCATTCATTAGTGCTACAAACGGAATGGCGTCGGTCAGAATGGTTTTCATCGCATTATAATACCTCAAACAACTGATAAGAGCATCTCGCCCAGCGATGATGATAAAAATACGAAGCTCCACACCCATTCCTAAAAGTTCTTCTGATAAATTTTGGGCGGGAATATCAAATTCGAGCAATCTTCTAAATTCTTCACTTTCGGAAGCTCCGAAATCAATAAACCAATTTTCGGTTTTTGTTTCGGCCAGCGTCTCAAACAGGTTTAGTATTTTTTCTCGTTCGAGTTTTTTGTTTTCGTTCAAAATCTTGAAGTGGCGAACCCTGTTTTCGCCCACTATTGTTCCGAGCCGTGTGGCACTTGTTTCGGTTGATTCATCGAGGTCGATGAATGCAGTTTTGTTTTCCTTCTCAATTTGAGCCACAAACCATAAAAACAATGATTTTCCAACGCCGCCCTTCGACTGAAGAATCAGATTTACTTTTTTCATACTATATCGCTATTTGTTTGTTGCAAAAATAACGATATAAATTTCTAATTTTGAGAATTTAAAAATCAAATATTACATATTATCTAAATCAAACTGAGATTTACTTGTCTGACCATAGATTTGATTATACAATTCTTGTTCGGTATTGGTGTTTTTTAAAGGAATTGAGGGAGTTTGGATTTTGGACGAAACAGGTGAATGTAAGCGTTTTTTGAGATTATCAATTTGCTTTTCTGAGATAGTATGACCTAAATCTTTGGTGATTAACTCGGCCAATAGAGCATTGGAGCGAATCTTTTGAAATAAATCATAATACTCTTGATACAGGAGTTGACCCCAGTATCGCTTATTTTCTTTGATAAGTTGAATAATGACAGCTTTTGAATCCATATAAGGAGGAATAAAGAGGTTTAACAAGGAATAAGACAAATATAAGGAGGTTTTAGGAGGATTAGAAAGGTTTAAAGAGGAATAAGAAGGATTAGGATTAAATCCTATAAATTTTGTTGGCGTAGAGCGTGGAGCAAGGGGGAGTTTTGGTACACCAAAACTATCGTGCAAGCACTTGACCCTTGCAAGGGATTTCACCCCTTGACCGGATTTCACCCCTTGACCCCGAATTTTATAAATGATTGATATGGAAGAAGCGAAGAAAACTAAAAACAAAGGTGGCAGACCAAAGGCAAATCGAGAGAAACTTGAAAAGATTTTGCCGTGCCGACTGACAACCAAAGAGTACGAAAAAATATTAGATGATGCAAAATTGGTGAACCTAAAACCATCTGAACTTGGGCGGCAATACATCACCAAAGGGTTTGTATCAAATCTATTTTCGGAGGAAGAGCAAAACGAAAAACGGCAATTGATTGGTATAAGAAACAACCTAAACCAATTGGTAAAACTGGCACACTCAACGGGTTTTCGTAGCAGAGCGAATGAGATTGAAAGGCAAATAAACGAAATAGACACAATCTTAGAACGGTACAAATATGTTAGCAAAAGCAAACCAATCAGGTAAGGGTTTTAGTGGAAAAATTGATTATTTATACGATGGGAAATTGGAGGATAGGAGGGCAATAGAGAAAGGAACAAAGGTAATTTCTCACTCAGATAATATTCGTGTGCCGAACGGAGCAGATGATAAACTAACTCGTAGTTTATTAAAAGAGGATTTTATTGAGCAAGCCAAACAGCACAAAGATTATGGAAAAGATAAAAATAGTGCCTACGTGGGCGAGCATATTTTGAGTTTTACGGCAGATGATAGAAAGAAACTCGACCCCGAAAAGCTGAAAGCCATTACCGACGAATACATAAAAATGGCAGGAATTGATAAAACGCAATATTTGGCAGTTACGCACCACGATACTGAAAATTTGCACGTACATATCTTATTCAACCGAGCCATGAATGATGGTACAAAGTACAAGGCATGGAAAGAACAAAATAAAACCCTTGAAAGAGGTGTAGCATTGGCGTTGGAACATGGATTTAAGTTAGTTAAAAACCAAAAAGAAGTAGCTCAGAGTAAAGAAGTAATACAGCTACGCTCAGAAATGCAAGATGTAAAAGATTTACGTAGCTCCAATGAATTGTTGGGAAAAGCCCGAAACCTGCTACATCTTGAAAAAATGTGCGAAGCTAAGAAAATACCATTCTCGAAAGATGAATTGCAGAAAACGGTAAATTTTGATGGAAAAACCTACCAAGAAGCAGATTTGAAGGCTTGTTTCTTACTAAATAGAAACGAAAATGATACATCGGCTGAAAAGCAACCAGTAGGAAACAAAGAGAAAAAGGACGTGGCATTACCAAAATCTCATGCAATAGAAGACCAAAAGAGTGAAGATTTGAATTTGAAAAAGCAGGTAAATGCTCGTGAGGATGATTTTAATAAACGCCTTAAACCTAAGAAAAGTCAGGCTGGACATAAGATTAAAGTTTCTAAGATTGAGCGGACGAAAGAGAAGGAGTTGGATAGAGGGATTTGAATTCTATCAGAATCTCAATATTTACGGTAATTAAAGTTCAATGATTTGCTTTTTTAGTACTAAAAAATACAGAAAGTACTACAAAACTTTCATATATTTGAAAGTTGGCAGTAATTTTAGACTGGCAATCTCAAACTTATGGTAAAATCAATTTATGCTTTCTTTTGCTTTTTATTCACAGTTAATTTAGGGTTTACGCAAGACCCTGTACTATCAAAACTTTCATTTGACATAAAATTGAGATATGATAGTGCAAAAGTTGAGTTTAATAATTATGAGAAAAAACATGGTGGTTTTATAAATACGAAAAACATAAAGATGCACTATCTTGAATGGGGCAATCCGAAGAACATACCCTTGATTTGGGTACACGGGAGTTTTACAAATAGCTATGAGCTATTAGGTATAGCGGAAGATTTAGTAAAACACGGCTACTATTTGATTGCTATTGACTCTTATGGTCATGGACTTACAAAAATTCCCGAGCATGAGGTTTCTTTGTACCACTTAGCAGACGACATAAACGAGTTATTGAAAGTAAAGAAAATCAAAAAAGCTATAATTGGAGGTTGGTCAAGAGGTGGAATTACAGCAACAGCTTTTTATGATGCTTATCCCGACAAAGTTTTAGGGCTGATACTTGAAGACGGAGGTTCGGTTTCGACAAATACCCACTATCATAAACTATCTCCCAACGAGTTAGACAAAAGAGTTAAAGATATTTTTAAAGATAGACAATCTTATTCTTTGTTCAACAATGAGTACGAAGCATATAAATCTTTTTATGATTACAGTAGTGGCGGAACACAGTTTGAACGTTTAGCTTGGCTAACCGTGGACAACAATAAAAAATGGAGTATAGGAATTGGTGTTGAAAAATTATTCAATATGAGCAATGAAAAAGAATTTATAGACAACATTTTGAGACCAACCCAAGCAAATTTATTTGGAGAGTCTATGGCGATAATTGAACCTAAAATTGTTTATAGAAATTTGAGAGTACCAATGCTAATTTTAGACCCAATTTCTGACCAAGATATTTTTCCTTACGAAAGCGAAAATAGGGAGCTTAAAAACCAGCACCCAACTTTTATCACTCACAAAATTTATGAAAATACTGGACATAATATTCACAACGAAAAACCGAAAATGTTCGTAAATGACTTGGGGACTTTTCTGCAATTTGTGAAAAATCAGCGAACGAAATAAAAACTACTGCTAACATGGGTTTGTGGCAAGTGGGGGCTGACCAAAGTAATTGAACATTAGGAACTTTATTGTACTTTTGTTTCGGTGGACGGAAACCTGTTGAGCTTTTGTAAGTAACTCAACATCAGTAATTTATATCGGCTGACGTTCGGGCAGACGAGCTTCAAATCCCCCACCTTCGCAAAGCCCCAAAACGTTATGTGCCATTTTACCGAGACACCCAAAATTTACAAACCGACAAAAGAGTGAAATCAAATTTGCTTATTATAAGTACACATATTATATTTGCACTGATAATTTAGTCAAGTAAATAATTTTAGTATGTGGACAACAGAAGTAAGTCGCAAAACAACAGCGACAAAAGAACAAATTTGGAAACTTTGGGCAGACGTACCTAATTGGAATATTTGGGATGCAGAAGTTGAAACCTCTGAACTTTACGGACCATTTCAAACGGGAACAAGGGGAATTTTGAAACCAACAGGTGGACCAAAAACAAAATTTGAAATGACTGAGTGTACAAAATTCAAATCATTTACTGACAGGAGTTTTTTACCATTTTGCAAAATGGACTTTATTCATACAATGACAGAAACCCAAGACGGACTTATAATTTCACACAAGGTTGTAATGACAGGTTTTATGACGTTTTTGTTTTCAAAAGTAATTGGGAGTAAATTAAAAATTGGGCTTCCTATTGCAGTAGACAAACTTATTGAACTTGCTGAAAAAAACTAAAACAGAAATGACGAAAACAGATTTTAGTTTTGAAAAGTCCGAAGAAAGTACAGGATTTTTATTATGGCAAGTAACAAACTTGTGGCAACGAGAAATCAAAAAAGCATTAGAGAAATACGAATTGACACATTCTCAATTTGTATTACTTGCAAGTATTCATTGGCTAACATTAGACAAACAAAATGTAACTCAAATTTTATTATCTAACCATACTAAAATTGACCCAATGACAACTTCAACTGTTTTGAGAACCTTGCAAACAAAAGGACTTATTAAACGACAAGAACACGAAACAGACACAAGAGCCAAAACGGTTGGACTTACAGAAATTGGGCTTAAAAACATTAAACAAGCAATTAAGACCGTTGAACAATTTGACAAGCAATTTTTTGGCTCACTTGACAACGAAACAAAAGATTTCAATATCAAATTAACGACACTACTTGAAAATAAAAACGGCACATAACAAGAGTTTGCCAAAAGTGGGGCTGAAGTGCTAAATTGAACAGCAGTTTTTCAATTAAACTTTAGTAATAATATCAACATTTGTGCTTCTAATTCCCCCACTTCGCCAAGCCCTGCACCGTCAGACTGTCCAAAAACTACCAAAAAATCCTAAATTTGCATAAAACAAATGGACAATTATCTTAAAAGTCTTTCAAATATTACATTCTCAAAGGGTGGTATTGAGTTTTTGGATAAACTGCCGTTATGTGCCATTTTAGGACGACCACCAAGACAATGAAATGACTGAAAAAATTCCGACTTTAAAACCCGACACATTCAAGAAATTGTTAATGGCAGACATTGACCATTTTCAGTTAGACAAGCCACATTTCAATGACTTCTACATTCACGACCTTTCAAAAACTTCTTATAGATTAAAACTTCCTTTGCCACCACACAGAAAAACAGTTAATGATTTTATTCTTGTTACATCAGGTTCGATGACTAAAAGTGCAGGCGTTGATATTTATGAAGTAACAGAAAACTCAATTTTTCTTTTACCAGCAGGACAAATCACATCAACAACTAAAATTTCTTACGATTTTCAGGGGTTTTATGTACATTTCTCCAATAGTTTTATTTCTGAAAGCAAATCCCAAATTGACATACTCAAACAATTCCCATTTTTGGAATGGCTGAATAATCCTGTTTCTCAATTTACAAATTCAGACAAAGAAATTTTAACCACATTGCTTAAAAGATTAGAAAATATTTATACTGAAAGCTCAAACTACGAATTGATTAAAATTTATTTACTCACTTTTTTGACTGAACTAAAATTTATTTTTACTAAAAGTGCTATAAGTAAAACATCTGCAAGTGAAAGGTTGGCATACGAATTTAAACACAGTTTGACAAAACATATAAAAAAGGAACACGAAGCAGAATATTATGCTAAACAGTTAAGTGTTTCGCCAAATCATCTAAACAAGTGCATAAAAGAAGTTTTTGGAAAATCGGCATCTCAAACTATATCCGAATATTTAATTTTGGAAGCCAAAGTTTTACTGCACCAACCTTCAATTTCTATAAGCGAAATTAGTTTTTCAATCGGCTTTGATGACCCTTCTTATTTTGGGAGATTTTTTAAAAAGCATACAGGATATACACCAAAGGAATTTCGTAAAATGATTGATTTGTCCGACTAATAGCATTCGGTGTCCTATTTAGTTTTTACCTTTTGAGTGAATTTTGCACTTCATTTAAACGAGTAAAAATTATGCATAAAATTCTTTTGATTTCCTTTGTACTTTTAATTTCAAGTGCCGTGTTTGCTCAAAACAGAGCAGATAGTTTGAGTAGTGGCAAGCCACCAAAAATAAGTCCACCTATTCCTGTTGAAGTCTTTGCAGGAAATAAAGGCTTGGTATTTCAAATGATTGTAAGCAAACACTTCTCACCCAAAAGCAGGTTTGGCTTTTTCAACGTAACCAATTTTGTTGGCGACTACGAAACAACCAATCAGAAAAACCAATACTTATCTCAATCATTGCTGACCGCTGACATTTGGAAAGGATTTTCCGTAAATGCAGGTGTAACTATGAATTATATGACAGGTTTTCGTCCAACGGCAGGGCTTCAATATGTGTTTGCAAACCGAGAGTTTTTGGCGGTTGTACTTCCACGTTTTGACTTAACACAAACCTACAACTTTGAGACTTTTGGGCTTGTGGAGTACAAACCAAAATTTAAAAATGATTGGGGACTTTACACAAGAGTTCAAGGGTTATACAACTACAATACTAAACTTGATTTTCACGACAGAAGTTACGTTTGGTTAAGAGTTGGTGTATCGTACAAAAATTATCAATTTGGTTTAGGTGCAAACTTTGATGTTTATGGACCAATGAAAATTAACGAGAATAGCTTTGGCGTTTTTGTAAGAACTGAACTTTTTTAAAACAACGACTATGAAACTTACAAAAACACAAGGAACAATTTTATTTGTATTATTAGTTTCTATTGCAATGACAGCAGTAATGAGTTTTGGTATTTTGCTATTACGTTTGGGCTGGCGACAAGACTTCTTAAAAATTTGGTTAGGAGATTTTTTAATTGGTTGCTGTCTTTCCATTCCAACAGGTTTTACTGTTGTACCCCTTATTAAAAAATGGGTGGATAGTATGACAGAACAATAAAAACGGCACATAACAAGGTGTTGCCAAAATGGGGGCTGACGGAAGTACATCAACGGATGTACTTCTATCGGCTTTTGTGCTATATTTCAACTGCATCTCCAATCCGTAGCCGTTGAGCAGTAAAATCATTTCCTAAATCGAATATACCAATAACAAATACTCAATGGGATTCACAAGAATCCCATTTTTTCTTATCTCATAATGAATGTGGTTGCCAGTGGAAGCTCCTGTACTTCCAACTATACGTAATTGCCCAAACCTGCATTATAGCCTGTGGCTTGTACGATTCCCGAAGCTGTTGCCACTACTTCTTTCACTGGGCTTGAAATATCAATGCCATTATGATGTTTCAATATCCCTTTAATTGGGTGTTTTCTTATACCAAATCCACTTGAAATGTGTGTGCTTTCAAAGTCTTTTAAGGGTAAAAAGCAGGGTATTGTCAGAGCCGTTTCGGGGCAGTTTTTGTAAATGGCCGCAAAGTTTTCCCGAATGCTTCTTTCATCTAATTCTCTGATTTTTGATAAATAAAACGAACATTTATCATCATTTTGAGTAAAAAATACATAAAACCAAAGCAAAACAGTAATCATTTTTCTATTGATTGGTTGATTAATTCGATGGCTTTTTCAGTTGTAATGCTACCGCTTTTAGCCTTTGGAAAGAATGTA
>JALOLV010000199.1 GCA_025455785.1 Spirosomataceae bacterium
TGAATAGCAATCAGTACAAAGGGCGAGATTTCTTGCTTTTGAAAAAGGTTATTTAAAACTTCTTCCATTTTTAAAGCATCCAAATCTTGACCATCATTCATATATAAGGTTTTGAATTTTTGAAGTGATAGGTCGTAATCTGGTGGGAGAATCACATCATAAACCACTTCTCTGTCGAGGGATTTTGAATATATTTTTTGGTTACGTAGGATGTTTACTTTCACTTGCGAAAAGGCTTTGTTTGTTGATAATGCTGGCAAAATTAACAAAAGAATAATTTTAAAAAATCTATTAAAGTCTTGCATTTGATTTTTTTTATAAATATAATCGTCAGAACATTGGCAAAAATATTCATTGGCAGTTAAGAACAATTCTAAAACTAAAGTTAATACTTAAAAAGATTTACAAAATTTAATTTATTCAATCCACAATCAAACAAAATATTGTTTTTGAAATAAAATAATATTTGATTAAAAATCAAAACAATATTCCGAAAATAAATTTTGAATGACAAATTTTAATATTGAACTTTGCATCCACAAAATTTTCACAAAGAGCAATTTAGCCAACCTAAATTAGACTTCATCATGCAAGAAAAACATATAAAATTCTATTCACATATATTAGGACGTGATATGGATTTACTCGTAAGTGGGCACTGGGGATACCCTATTTTAATGTTCCCAACCTCGATGGGTAATTACCTCCAAAATAGAGATTTCGGCTTAAATAATTCCGTTGCTAATTTAGTTGATTCTGGAAAAGTAAAATTATACAACATTGATAGTATCGATTTTCAAAGTTTCTATGCCAAAGATTTAGCACCCAATATTAAAATCTACAATTACAACCTCTACACTCGATTTCTGAAAGACGAGCTAATACCTTCAATTCAAAGAGAATGTTCAACGCACCGAGTAGCTGTTGCAGGGGCGAGTTTTGGGGGATACCACTGTACAAATTTCGCCTTCAAATACCCAGACTTGGTTTCACATTGCTTTAGTTTAAGTGGTTCGTTTAATATCAAATTGTTTATGAAAGGATATTACGACGACAATGTATATTTCAATAACCCAGTGGATTTTATGCCAAATGCCGAAAGTTGGAAATACAATCACATGAGTATTGTCTTGGGTACCTCAGATTGGGATATTTGTCGTCAAGATAATATTGATATGTCAAGAGTTTTGGCATCTAAAGGCATAAATCATTGGTACGATGAGAAAAAATGGGCAAGTCACGATTGGCCATTGTGGAACATGATGTTTCCTGAATACATCGGAAAGATGATTGCAGGAGAACTTTAAAACAATAAAATTCAAGAAAATAACAAATAAAAATAAGATTCGACATTTATGAAAAAAATAGGAATCCTTTTCGGAATGGAAGACACTTTTCCGTGGGCATTTATCGAACAAGTAAACAAAACAGCACCGACAGGAATCATTGCCGAACCAGTCTCAATTGATAAAGTTGAGCAAGGTGTGGCAACAGATTATGCAGTTATCATCGACCGTATCTCTCAAGATGTGCCTTTCTACCGTGCCTATTTAAAAAACGCTGCCCTTTGCGGAACAGCCGTTATCAATAACCCATTTTGGTGGAGTGCCGATGAGAAATTCTTTAATAATTGTTTGGCCGTAAAATTGGGAGTTCCTGTCCCGAATACAGTTTTGTTGCCATCTAAAGAAAGACCAACCGATACAACAGATAAATCATTCAGAAATTTAAAATTTCCGATGGATTGGGAATATATGTTTGGTAAAATCGGTTTTCCGGCATATATGAAACCACACGCTGGCGGAGGCTGGAAAAGCGTATATAAAGTAAATGACCCGCATGATTTGTGGCTAAAACACGAGGAGACTGGTCAATTGGTGATGCTTCTACAAGAAGAAGTTATATTCACTGATTATTACCGTTGCTATTGTTTAAACGGTAAATATGTGCATATTATGCCATACGAACCACGTAATCCGCATCATTTGCGATATGCAACTCAACCAAAAACACAGGGCGAAGAGCATAAAAAATTGATGGCTACAATAACAGACTACGTTTTAAGATTGAATAAAGCTTTAGGATACGATTTCAATACCGTTGAATTTGCGGTACGTGATGGTATTCCGTATGCTATTGATTTCTGTAATCCTGCACCAGATGCCGACGTTCATTCGGTTGGTCAGCAAAACTTCGATTGGATTGTAGAAAATGCGGCAAAAATGGCAATCGAAAGAACAATCGAACATCAAGAAGGCAAAAATAATTGTACTTGGGGTAATTTTGTTTGGGGTGCTGTGATGGGCAAAGGCGAAGAACATTTGGCCAAAGGCAATGTTGAGCCTGATTCAAAACCTAAAAAAGAAGCCGCTCCAAAAGCTGAAACTAAAAAACCAGCTACAAAAAAATCGAAATAATCAAAAAATTATAGAAAGGAGATGCAAAAATGTGTCTCCTTTTTTATATTTTTAGATAAATTTGATGAGAGTTATTGTTGAAAAAATAAAGAACAGATTGAATCCCAGAAAATTGATGTTCTTGTAAGAACATCCATCACTTTTCACAAAACATACTTTGACCAATTACCCATTTATTAAACCGAAGAATTTCAGATGGCATTATTTACACTTGGTATTGAGGAGGAATTTCAAACAATTGACCCCAAAACTCGCGAATTACGCTCTCACATGGCTAAAATTGTGGAGGGAGGGCAAGTGATATTGCAGGAGCGAATAAAGCAAGAGATGCACCAAGCGGTTGTTGAAATGATTTCTAATGTTTGCGAAAATATCCAACAAGCCCGTGAAGAAGTAACGTATTTGCGTAAAATGCTTCTCGATTTGGCAGGCAAACAAGGATTAAAGATTGCAGCGGCTGGTACGCACCCTTTCTCAGATTGGCAAAAACAACTAATAACTGATAATCCACGCTACGAACAGCTCATTGATGACATGCGAGATGTAGCACGCTCAAACCTCATTTTTGGTTTGCACGTACACGTTGGTATTCCCAACCGAGAAGAAGGTATCAGAATTTTGAATACAGCAAGATACTTCCTGCCCCATATTTATGCACTTTCTACTAATTCACCTTTTTGGTGTGGTCGAAACACGGGTTTTAAATCGTATCGTTCAAAAGTTTTTGATAAGTTTCCACGAACGGGTATTCCTGACTTTTTTGCCAGTGCTGCCGAGTACGACAGTTACATCAACCTATTGGTGAAAACAAATTGTATTGATAACGGCAAAAAGATTTGGTGGGACATTCGTCTGCACCCTTACTATCCCACAATCGAGTTCCGTATTTGTGATATTCCGATGCGGGTTGATGAAACAATCTGTTTGGCGGCACTGATGCAGGCTATCGTTGCCAAAATCCATAAATTACACCAAAAAAATCTTAGTTTCCGTCAGTATCGTCGCGTATTAATTAGCGAAAACAAATGGCGTGCCGCTCGTTATGGTATTGCAGCCAAACTGATTGATTTTGGAAAAGAAGAAGAAGTACCGTACAGCAGTTTAGCCGAAGAACTACTCGAATTTATTGATGATGTTGTCGATGAACTTGGTAGCCGCAAAGAGGTTGAATATATCCATGAAATCCTTCGGATGGGAACGGGTGCTGACCGCCAATTGAAGGTTTTTGAGCATACACAGAGCCTTAAATCGGTCGTAGATTACATTTGTGATGAAACAAGACACGGACTTTAGGTAATTTTTAAGTAATTTTGTGTTGTAAAACGAATTTTCGGGTCGTTTTTATGTGTTATTTTATGTAATATAGTGATGAATCATTTAAAAATTGCAATTCTGGATATGTACAACGGGCATCAAAATGAAGGGATGCGTTGTATAAAAATGCTTGTAGGGCAGTTCTTGAGTCAAGAAGGTATCAAAGGCAATTACGAGATTTTTGATGTACGAAAAGAAAATCAGATTCCAGATTTGAGTTATGATATTTATATTTCTTCGGGTGGTCCGGGGAATCCTTTGAGAGAGGGCCACGCTTGGGAATCACCCTACTACCAATTTATAGATTCTATTTTTGATTACAATAATCATAACGAAGAGAAAAAATATCTCTTTTTGATTTGTCATTCATTTCAAATGGTTAGTCATCATTTGGGATTTGGTGAAGTAACCAAAAGGCGTTCGACTTCGTTTGGAGTAATGCCAATTCACAAAGAATTTGAAGGCGATTCTGAACCACTTTTTACAGAATTACCAGACCCATTTTATGCGGTAGATTCTCGTGATTATCAGTTGATTCAGCCAAATTGGCAGAAAATCAATCAATTTGGAGCAAAATTATTGTGCCTCGAAAAGATTAGACCGCATATTGATTTAGAACGTGCTATTATGGCAATTCGTTTTTCGGATGAAGTTTTCGGGACTCAATTTCACCCAGAGGCCGATTCAGAAGGTATGTCGAGGTATTTCAAAACCGAGGAGAAGAAAAAAGCTGTGATTGATAATTATGGCGAAGAAAAATATTACGAAATGATTGACCGCCTCGACGACCCTGATAAAATTATGCTAACCGAGTCGGTAATAATACCAACATTTTTGAAAAACGCAGCCGAAAATCTTTTGGGTGTGGCAGTCTGAAATTTATGTAAGAATACATGGTATCTGAAATCCGAAAAAAATATAACGAGAGTTTTACGGTCGAAAAATATGATGCTTTCATAGCATCAATTAAATCCGATTACCCAGAAAAACTTGATTTTAGGGTAGCCGAAACCCCAGTTTTTGTACCGAAGGACTTAAAAATAAAGGTTTTACAGGCTTGTAACGACATCATTGATGTATTAGTAAAAGACGACTTCAAGACTAAAACCGAAGCTGCAATTCCTTTGAATCAAAAGGTACCAAACGAGAATAATCATCCTTCTTTTTTGGCCATTGATTTTGCAGTTTGTAGAGATGAAAATGGAGTTTTGAATCCACAATTGATTGAATTACAAGGGTTTCCTTCACTTTTTGGTTATCAAAATTACATTGCCAAAAAATACCGTGAGTTTTTTGAAGTACCAGAAAATTATATTCACTTCTTTAATCGAATCGATGAAAAGAACTACGTAACTGAACTAAAAAAACTTATTGTAGCTGACGAAAACCCCGAAAATTGCATACTTCTTGAAATATTTCCAGAAAAGCAAAAAACACGTATCGACTTCGCAATCACAAAAGATATGATTGGAATCGAGGCTGTTTGCTACACCAAAATTATCAAAGAAGGTAGGCAGATTTTTTATGAAAAAGATGGTAGAAAAATCCAAATCAAAAGGATTTATAATCGTCTGATTTTTGATGAATTAGAACAATACCCTGACATCGAAACATCTTTCAAAATGACCGATGATGTCGATATTGTGTGGGTTGCACATCCAAATTGGTTTTTCAGAATAAGCAAATATACTTTGCCGCTACTCAATAGTCCGTACGTTCCGAAATCACATTTTTTATCAGATTTGAAAGATTTTCCAACAGATTTAGAGAATTACGTGCTAAAACCATTGTATTCTTTTGCAGGAAGTGGCGTGAAAATCAATGTTACAAATGCAGATTTGGCCGAAATCACTGACAAAGAAAACTATTTGTTGCAACGAAAAGTTAAATACGAACCAGTTATTGAAGACCCCGAAGGCAAACTTATTAAATGCGAGTTGAGAATGTTGTATATCTGGCATGAAGACTCGCCAAGACCAAAGTTATTGACCAATTTAGCTCGATTAAGTCGAGGAGAAATGATTGGCGTAAACTTTAACAAAAATTTCGATTGGGTCGGTGGCACTGTCGGCTTTTATGAAATGTAATTTAAAACGGGTTAGAAACCCGTTCTACGTAGTATGACCAATCGTCAATTATTCCTAAACAACCTTGCTCAAACCTCAGATTTTCCTTTGGCACTCGAAATCGAAAAAGCCGAGGGCATTTATTTGATTGATAAAAACGGCAAAAAATACATAGATTTTATCTCTGGTATTGGCGTTAGCAATGTCGGGCATCGCCACCCTAAAGTGGTTGAAGCCATCAAAAATCAAGTAGATAAATACCTGCATTTGATGGTTTATGGTGAGTATATACAGTCTCCACAAGTACTTTTGGCCAATGCTTTGACAAAAACATTAATCCATTTCAAGACTTCAACAAACCTACAACTCGATAATGTTTACTTCACTAATTCAGGTACTGAGGCAGTAGAAGGAGCCATGAAATTAGCTAAACGTTTCACTGGTAGGTCCGAAATTATCGCATTTAATCGTACTTATCACGGAAGTACACAAGGGATATAAAAAAGTTAAATAGAGAAGTATTTGAGGATTTAGAAAAAATCTCGAATAGAACTGCGGCAGTAATTTTTGAGCCAGTCGGTGGTGAATCAGGGGTAAATGTTGCAACAACTGAGTATATTTCAGCATTACGAAAAAAGTGTGATGAAGTCGAAGCTCTACTAATTTTTGATGAAATCCAATCGGGATTCGGTCGAACTGGCAAATTTTGGGCTTTTGAGCATTTTGGAGTTGCACCAGATATGCTGCTTTGTGCTAAAGGAATGGGTGGTGGAATGCCAATTGGGGCGTTTATTGCCCCAAACGAAATCATGTCGGTTTTTAAAGATAATCCAATTTTAGGTCATATCACAACTTTTGGCGGCCATCCTGTTAGTTGTGCGGCTTCGTTGGCGACACTGAATACCATTTTTGAAGAAAAATTATTGGACGAAATTGAAGAAAAATCAAATTTGATAAAATCTCTTTTGATTCACCCTAAAATCAAAGAAATCAGAGGGAAGGGTCTAATGATGGCAGCAGAGTTTTCAGATTTTAATGAATTAAAGCCAATCATCGACCGTTCGATAGAAAAAGGTGTAATTACTGATTGGTTTTTATATTGTGATAATTCGATGAGAATTGCCCCACCATTGACTATCTCGTTTGATGAAATTAGGTCAGCTTGCGGTATAATATTAGAAAGTATTTCATAAAAAAAGCCCCGAATCGGGGCTTATATTTTAGAAAATTGAATCAATATGTTCTTCTAATTTTGAAGTAAGAATGTGTTTCGGAACCGCCCCGACGATTTTTTCAACCATTTGTCCATTCTTAAAAATCATCAAAGTAGGGATTGAACGGATACCAAAAGATGCAGGTGTTGCCGAGTTGTTATCAACATCCATTTTACCAACAACGGCTGTTTCTTTGTACTCCCCAGCGATTTCTTCGACAACTGGTCCAATTTGTTTACATGGTCCACACCACTCAGCCCAAAAATCTACTAATACTGGTTTATCCGAATTGATTAACTCTGCAAAATTTGCATCGGTAATTTCGATTGCATTATGTGCCATATCGTGTTTATCTGCCGCAACAGAAAGTTAAATTTGTTTATTAATTATTAATCTAAATTATAAACAAAAGTGTACTTGGCAAAAGTTCCTTATGCAAATACAACGTTTTCATTGCCAATTAATTCTCTTAATTCTTTAGCTAAATCGTTGCTTAAAGCTACTTTGCCTTTTCTCATTAATAGCTGAACATCTATGTTTTCGGATGGGTCAATTACTTTAAGTTTAAAATCAAATGTGCCGGGATAGCGGTCAGTAATATCATTGATTTGATTGACCAAATCGGCATTGATGGATTGAATTCCGAGCGAAATTTTAATTTCTTTAAACAATTTATTGCGAATTTCGCTCAAAAGCTCCATTTGTAGAGGTTTAAATTCTAATTCGTCTTGTCTGCCCCAACGTCCTTGTAATTTACCTCTTATGAATAAGAAAAGTCCGACCTGTAAAAACTTTGAGAAATTGACATAATCTTGCCCAAAAAGTGCCATTTCTGTAGCCGAAGAATAATCTTCAATTTTGAAAATTGCGAAAGGGTTTCCATTTTTAGACTGTCGAATCTGAACACTCGAAACTACCCCGCCAATGGCAAATTCTTTGTGATGATTTTGGGGTTCCATGATTTGGTCGAGGGGTACGCAGCGGCTCATTTCCATACGGAATTCATCGAGAGGATGTCCCGAAATATAAAACCCGACAACTTCTTTTTCAAATTTCAGTTTCTGAATATCGCCCCATGGCTCGACAACCGGAATTTTAGGACGGGCAATATCAAAACCACTTCCGCCACCTAATGAACAATGAATTTTGTCCAGCCGAGGCATTTTCGTGGTATTTGTTGGCGTAGCGAATTAGTTTTTCGATGAATGAACTACCATCTGCTTCGTCAAAATAAATAGCCCGATGAACATCATCAAAACAATCAAATGCCCCAGCGTAGGCCATTGATTCTAAAGACTTTTTATTGACTGTGCGGAGGTTTACACGAGTAATAAAATCAAAAATATCTTTGAAAGGGCCGTTTTTGGTTCGTTCTTCAATAATGTTATCAATAGCTGCATCGCCGGTGCCCTTGATTCCGCCCAAGCCAAAACGGATTTCGCCTTTTTTATTTACCCCAAATTTTTTAATAGATTCGTTTACATCAGGCCCTAAAACTGGGATTCCGAGAGCTTTACATTCTTCGAGGAAGAAAGTGATTTTCTCGATGTTACCCAACTGAGAGGTCAAGACCGCCGACATGTACTCTCCGGGGTAATGGGCTTTTAAATAGGCAGTTTGATAAGCTACAAAAGCATAGCAGGTTGAGTGCGATTTATTGAAGGCATATGAAGCAAACGCTTCCCAGTCTGTCCAGATTTTTTCAAGTGTTTTTTCAGGATGACCTTTAGCTTTTGCACCTTCGATAAACTGTGGTTTGAGTTTGTCGAGTGTTTTGCGGTCTTTTTTACCCATTGCCTTTCTTAAAACATCAGCGTCTCCCTTAGAGAAGCCAGCCAATTTTTGTGAAAGCAACATCACCTGCTCTTGGTAAACCGTAATTCCGTAGGTTTCGCTCAAGAATTCCTCCATATCGGGCAAGTCGTAGGTAATTTCTTCACGACCATGCTTTCGATTAATGAAGTTTGGAATGTACGCAATCGGCCCGGGACGATACAAAGCGTTCATGGCAATGAGGTCATCCAATCGGTCAGGTTTCAAATCTTTCATGTATTTTTTCATACCGTCAGATTCAAACTGGAAAACCGCGTTGGTTTCACCTCTCTGTAATAATTCGTAGGTTAATTTATCATCGAGCGGAATTGAGTCAATATCAAATTCGCCTTTATCATCTAATGGAATATCATCGATGCCCGTGCCATAATTTTCTTTAATCATCCGCAAGCAATCCTTGATAATTGTCAGGTTTCGCAGGCCCAAAAAGTCCATTTTGATTACCCCTGCGTCTTCGATGATTTTGCCTTCGTATTGTGTAACCAAAAGGTCAGAATCTTTGGCAGTGGCTACTGGCAAAATCGTTGTCAAATCATCAGGAGCAATGATGATACCTGCGGCATGGATACCAGTATTTCGGATGTTACCTTCCAGTTTCTCTGCCTCATGTAATACTTTAGAAGCAAGGTCTTTACCGTTGTATAACTCACGAACTTTCTTAACATTTTCGATTTCATCGGGCGAGAGTCCCAATTCGGTCAGACTTTTTTCACCAGTTAAAGGGCGGTGAATCAGTTTCTCAAAATCCATTCCATAAGCAGGGCGGTCAGGTACAAGTTTGGCAATGGCATTGGTATCGGCCAGTGGATATTCCATTACTCGTGCCACATCTTTTATCGATGATTTTGTGGCCATCGTACCGTAAGTTACTATTTGAGCTACCTGTTGCTTACCGTATTTTTCGACCACATAATCAATCACCTTCTGGCGTCCTTCATCATCGAAATCGGTATCAATATCGGGCATTGATTTACGGTCAGGATTTAAGAAACGCTCAAAAAGTAGCGAACCCGCTTTGATAAAATCGGATACAATGAGGAAGTATCCTGCAAAACCCATTGTTTTGATTGTAAATAATTCAAAATCAAGGCGTTCTTGAATCTCAACCGTTATTTCAGAATACCTTTTCTTAGCACCTTCATAGGTCAAATGCTTGAGATATTCCCATTGATTCAATACATCATCATCATGCAATTTGAATTCTTGCGGAATCGGGAAATTCGGCAAAAGAATATCTCTTTTTAGCTTCAAGGTTTCGACCTTATCAACGATTTCATTTGTATTATCGATTGATTCGGGCAAATCACTGAAAAGTTGAGTCATTTCAGCCGTATTCTTGAAATAAAATTGGTCGTTATAAAATGCAAAACGTGTATCTTTTGGAGAGCCTTCTTCATCGTTAAACTCCTTGGCCTTAGGAGTGGACATTTTTTCGTTAGTATTAACACAAAGCAAAATATCATGGGCAACCCAATCGTCACGGTCAACGTAGTGAGAATCGTTAGATGCTATGATTTTCACATTGTATTTTCGGGCCAATTTGACCAAAACTTCATTTACTTTAATTTGGTCCGGAATCTCGTGACGTTGCAATTCGACATAATAATCATCACCGAATCTATCAAGCCACCACCGAAACTCTTTCTCGCCCTCTTCTTCTCCTTTTTTGAGAATTGTTTTAGGAACTACCGCCCCAATACAGCAGGTGGTTGCAATTAAGCCCTCTTTGTATTGTTCGATAAGTGCCTTTGTTATTCTGGGATATTTACCGTAGAGGCCTTCAATGTAGCCCAAAGAGCATAGCTTCACCAAGTTTTTGTAACCTTGCGGATTTTTGGCAAGTAGTAGCTGGTGATATCGAATATCTTTTTGCTCCTTAGAGAATTGTTTACGAGTATGGTCTTCTACAACATAAAATTCGCAACCAACAATAGGCTTCACTCCGTATTTTGCCGATGCAGCCACAAACTCAAATACACCAAACATATTTCCGTGGTCGGTAATGGCGACGGCTGGCATGTTGTCTGCTTGGGCTTTTTTGAATAGTTTGTTTATGTCTGACTGACCGTCGAGGAGCGAAAATTGAGTATGATTATGTAAATGGGAAAATTGCATAATGGTTTTATAAGTTGTTGAAGTAAATAAATTACAGTATTCTCGCTACAATAATTCCTGAATGTTTTTTGATTCGGTTGAGGTATTCAGCCAAAGGTTCATCTGATATAACAACCTTTTTTTGTTCGAGAGAGGCATGTAATAAATGAATCCTTCCGTTTTTTTTCACTGCAAAACCTTCGTGGTTACAATCCAATCCCGATACATTAGAAGTAATCGCAATAATATCCCCTTCTTTAATTTTTGATTCTACCTTAGCAATATTAGCCTTTTGAATATAAGAAAACCTATGTTTATTGAGTTTTGATTCGGCCCGGCCAATCTCGGCATAAACTTTATTATCCACCAATTTTGGATATGCGGTTCGATGGTTATACATATAATTGATTTCTTTATCCAATGGCTCACCCCCAATTTCCTTTGTAATATCTTTTATCAAACCATTGTTTTCGGCTTGTAAGAGCCATTCAACAAAATAATGTAATCTCGACCCATAACCATTCACTTCACCATTACGGTAACGTAATTTTAATAAATTCTGATTATAACTTGCATAATCGGGATTGCTTGAGTGTTTAGTCAAAGCAAGAGCTAAAGAAGATTCAACAAAAGTCCAGCAGTCAAAATCTCTAAGATTACAAACGAGTTGTTCGGATTGATTGACCTCTAAAGTACCTGCCTTGTAAGGTTTATCTAAAAAACTTTTGGCAAAGATTAATGTTGTTTTGGATTTAGAATCGGCAATGGGCTGTTTCATTTTTTGGATAAATACAACTTCATCGGCAGATTGTGCAAATGTTTTCAGAGCGAAAAAAGCAAAACTTGACAAAGAAAAATATAGGATAAAAAACTTTTTGGACATTAGCTATTTTTGATTATTTAGTTTGTTTATGGATACAAATTTACATTAAAACGATAAAGAATTAATCTTAATGCCACGACATTCCATATTTATTTATCAACAAAATAATATTTTTAGACTTGCCAAACTTAAATATCATGACTACTTTTATAAGAACAAAACTAATCTTCTAAACTATGGCGAATTTTTTAAAAAGACGTAACTTCATCAAAACCTCCGCATTCTTAGGCTCCTTACTGGGTTTTCCGGCAATTGCCCATAGCAAATCAACTATCGAAGAAAAAATTGATTCGGCACATCTATCACTATCAAAAGGTGGAAAATCAGTAATTGGACTTAAGGTTGCACCAATTCCCCAGGTGAGAGTTGCCTTTATTGGAGTTGGTAACCGTGGTAGCGGACACGTCAAATTGGTTCATGCTTGCGGAAGTAAAGCCAAAATCGTAGCTATTTGTGATGTGCAAGAACGCTACACCAAGCGTAGCAAAGATTGGCTCGAAGCAAAAGGCGTAACAGATGTTAAATTTTACTCGGGTAGTTTGGATGTATGGAAAGAGATGTGCCGCCGAGATGATATAGATTTAGTGATTATCTCGACTCCGTGGGAAGACCACGTTCCGATGGCGGTTTATGCAATGCAACAAGGCAAGCACGTTGCGGTTGAGGTACCTGCTGCTTATACGGTAGAAGACTGCTGGAAATTGGTCAATACCGCCGAAAAGACTCAACGAAATTGTTTGATGATGGAAAACGTTTGCTACGGCGATGAAGAACTTTGGCTTTTGAATATGGCACATCAAGGCGTTTTCGGGACATTGACTTATGCAGAATGTGGGTATGTTCATGATTTGAGAGAATTGCTTTTTAGTAAGACAGAATACTACAATATGTGGCGAATCCGGCATAATATGGAAAGAGATGGAAACCTTTATCCAACCCACGGACTCGGCCCAGTTGCTCAATACATGGATATTGACCGTGGCGATAGATTTAACCATTTGGTTTCGATGAGTAGTCTGGAAGCAAGCCTGAGCGAAGATTCTAATTCGATGACCGATGAAACAAATGAATTTCACGGTAAAACTGGTTTTAAACATGGCGATATGAACAATACGCTCATCAAAACAGTCAAAGGTCGTACGATTTTGCTTCAGCACGATGTCGTTACGGCTCGTCCATACAGTCGAATAAATATGTTGGCAGGCACTAAGGCTTTTCACAAAGGGTATCCGAGCCAATTTACAATGAAGGGCAAAAACAGCCATTCATTCATGAAAAAGGATGAATATGATGCCCTTCGTGAAAAATACAAACATCCGATTTGGGCTAAAATGAAAGAAGAAATCGAACGAAATGGAGGTCATGGGGGTATGGACTTTGTTATGATTTATCGTTTGATTGATTGTTTTAACCGTGGAGAAGCATTGGATATGGATGTCTATGATGCCGCATCGTGGTCGGTGGTAACCCCTCTTAGTGAATTATCTATCAAAGGAGGAAACAAACCAGTGAAATTCCCAGATTTTACGGGTGGGAAATGGCAGGAGTCAAGAACTTTGGGAATGCTACAAATGTAGTAAGAGCTTCCAACTCGTACACGAAAAAACCATAATTCAAACACAATGTACGGGTTAATCAACCCGTACTACCAAATTAAATGAAAAAATTAGTTGTTTTATCTGGTGCTGGCATAAGTGCCGAGAGCGGAATCTTGACTTTTAGAGATACAGGTGGATTGTGGGAAAATCATAGTATCGAAGATGTGGCAACGCCCGAAGGTTGGCGAAAAAATCCACAATTAGTACTTGATTTTTATAACCAAAGACGTAAACAGTCAGCCACGGTAGAACCAAACGCTGGGCATTTGATTTTGGCTGAATTAGAAAAGTACTTTGATGTCCATATCATCACTCAAAATGTTGATAACCTACACGAAAGGGCAGGTTCGAGCAATATTTTACATTTGCACGGCGAATTATCTAAGGTAAGAAGCAGTATTGACGATAACTACATCATTGACATCGGAGATAAATCAATTCAGTTGGGAGATTTAGCCCCTGATGGCTCGCAACTTAGACCGCATATAGTTTGGTTTGGCGAAATGGTCCCAATGATTGAACCCGCCGCCGAACTTTGTATGGAAGCAGACATTTTTGTGGTTGTGGGGACCTCGATGCAAGTTTATCCAGCCGCAGGGTTGATTCAGTATGTACCAATGGATTCACCCAAATTTGTAGTTGACCCAAACAAACCTGAAATCGGAAATTCGTACAAGAAATTAACATTTATTCAAGAAAATGCCACAACTGGAGTTGCAAAATTGAGGGACTTATTATTAAAAGAGCATTTGTGATACAAATTATTTTTTGCTAATAAACCAATATGAGTTATCCCGAATTATAAAAAGACCCTATCAAGGGTAAAATATCTGCGGACGAGGCTCGGAAGACGATTCCAGTTTTTTGCAATTTTTAGACTATCTACCGAGCGTCGGCCGCTAATATTTAGCCCCGACGGGGCATTTAATTCTCAACATTCGGGATGACTCATGTTTCATTACCTTTTCATCATTTTCCGAACTTGTTGTACCTCTCGGTTTTGTAATCTTGCATAATAAAGTCCCGATTGTAATCCACTCGTGTCGAGATAAACATCGTGTCTCCCGGCCACAAAATCATTATCAACGGGCGTTCCAATGATTCTACCCATGTTATCAAATAGTTGAATCATGGTATGCCCACCGTTCGACTCAAAACTAATATTGGTGTATGTGTCAAAGGGATTCGGATAATTGGTGATTAAATCCTTACCGGATGGTTCCTCAGTAGAGGTTATCTTTCCACAAGCAGCCCCTTGGATTAATGGTAATTGCTGAAAGTTATTACCCAAAACGGCTTTGAGATTGGCCGAGTCCATACAA
>JALOLV010000200.1 GCA_025455785.1 Spirosomataceae bacterium
AATGGCTGGTGAAGATAAATTTTTTGAATAATCCTCGGCTCTCACCTCATAAGTATAAGTATTATTTGCTTGTAAATTCGTTATCGAATAAGAAAGTATATTTGATGCAACAGAATCAATCAGACTACCATTCCTATAAATCTTATATTGGGCTACTTCGACATTATCATTTGATGCTCCCCAGTTAAGCGTTACACATTTTGTAGTTAAATTTGAGCCTGTCAAGTTTGTTGGTGTACTTGGGGCAGTGTTGTCAGGGCAATATAATCTCGCACCTGCCCAATCGCCGTGGTCACACCAGTTATTATCTCCGGCATCCGTTACTTTTATTCTTAGCTGGGTAACACCACTTACATTGATATTCAAATTAAGAATTGGAGAGTTTCGGTTTAATATTGGGCTTTGATAAGCCAACACATTGTCTCTGTAAACCTGAAAAACGGCAGTACCACCTTGCCCCCCACAATCTGCTGGTGTGATTGCATCGTCTATTCCGATATCTGAGACGAATCTACCGTAAAGACCATTCAAATTGTAAATTATTTCAGAGTTTGTATGGACTCCCAGTCCTTTGCTGTATGTTTTTCCGTTCAGTGTAATCGTTGCCCCACTATGGCTTAAATCCTTTTTGAAGTTACCAATTCCATTTGAAGAACTCGATTCCAAAATATCCGACAAGAATGTTGTAGTTGCACAAGACGGACAAATGGAACTACTAAACACGGCTTTTACTGTTTGAGAAACAACTATATTACCTTGAGCATCTGTCATGTAGCAACGATAATCTCCGCTCGAACGAGTAATACTTTGCGAAGTTGCTTCGGCTGTACTCTCGAAATCGTTGTTACCAGTATCTGTTCTAACCCATTTGTATGAACTGTATCCTGATGGTGCAGTAAACTGAAGCTGATTTCCAGCAATACAATTCACTGTAATTATTGGTAATGTTTTGGCTGTTGTTGGAGTAGCATTTGAAAAAAATGATGAATTGAGTTCTGAATACCAAGCGTTTGCTAAATCAATTAATTGTGAGCCAGAAAAGTGAACAAAATCACCATCGAAGAAACGATTTGTCAAATTATCGGTATTTGGCCCCGAAAATACCTTATTTATACTGGCTATTGCGTTATTTTGTGCATCAATGACTGGTTGATAGGTTGTTGGTGTTTGCGTACCTACACCTATATACGATACACGAGAAACAACCCAAGGTAAATTTGAATTACCAAAATCTGTACGAGACTTATTGATTATATATGACAAGTTATCGTAGTAATCTTGAGTCGAAGGTCGTCCGCCATTGTATTCACCATTTCGAGGGTCAGCATCAGATTCGCCTTGGTGCCACAAAACTGCCCTTACTCCAAATATTGAAGCATAGTAATTGAGTGCATTTTTTAAATTTCGATATGGAGGGCCGATTACCCCATTACAGAAAGGGTTTCCTGTATAAATATTGGTTGTTGATTGGTTATCCGAACTTACTCTCCAGTTTCTGGTGGTTGTTCCTGCTACTGCGGTATTAAAAAAAACTACCGGAACACCTAAATTCGACACAAGAAGGTCGCCGAGTTTACCCCAACACCAAGATGATTGCCCCCAAGTTGCAATATTGTTATTCGATTGAAGCTGTGAAAAAGTAGGATAAATTGGTATTTGCGTAGAGCATTGTCCATTTACTATTTGACCACTCCAATTATGATTTACGACTCTCTCATCCGTTGATGAAACACTACCATAATTTTCTAAACCCTGTGCATTTGATTGTCCAGCAATTATAAAAACTTCACCGACTCCAACCCGATTTACAGAGGTTGTTCCGATGACTGTTGCACCACTTTTTGCTCTAACTTCGAGCGTGTACCAACCTCCATTTACGTTTGATATTGTTCCATAAAAAACTCCACCCAATGGATTCGCCTGTATCACTGTCCAATCAACAACAATACTATTCCCATTTAAAGGATTTAATAATCGTGCTTCTATAGAAGTTGTTGCCGAAGTAAAAATCCCAGCAATATTTATATTTGCTTGGTTGTTGGAGTTACGCTGAAATACAGCTTTATCCATCGGAAAATTAACACTTATCTGTGCATTTGCCCATCTAACAAATAGGACTAAAAATATTGTAGTGAACTTAAATTTATGAGACATCGAAATATGGTTTTACGATTGATGCAAATTTAACCATATTGTATGAAGAAAATTTACTGAAAGGAGCCTAAATTAATTTAACGGTC
Organism: Spirosomataceae bacterium; assembly: GCA_025455785.1. GTDB lineage: Bacteria > Bacteroidota > Bacteroidia > Cytophagales > Spirosomataceae > JALOLV01. The sequence continues at coordinate 2,241 of JALOLV010000200.1, forward strand.
AATTTTTAAACGAAAAAGCCCACTTAATTTTAATTAAGCAGGCTTTTTGGTTATGATGTCATATTATTTGCTGAACAGACCGCCAAGTAGGCTGCCTAATCCACCACCACCTTGTTGTTTGCCACCACCCATTGCACTTCCAGCGATATTCATCAAGTCATTCATATCGAGTTTACCATCAGCCAATGCACCTGCACCTTGGCTAAGGATGCTTCCGAAATCAATACCGTTTGTTTTACCACCAGTAATTGTTCCCATCAAACCTCCCATATCAATCGAACTATCATTAGGGTCATTGGTTTTGTTAATCAATCCACCCAAAACAGAGGGAAGTAAACTACCAACTACACCCGCAGCTGCATTGTTTGAAAGGCCAAATTTTTGCATCAAATTGCCAATCACACTTTGTGCGATTCCACCAACAATTGGGTTTTGCATCAATCCACCACTATTTGTGCCAGCTCCTCCACCTAAAAGACCAATTAGACTACCCAAACCACCTTGCGAAGTGGCTTGGTTTGACAAACCGCCCATAAGCCCTTGCATTACCTCATTCATTACATCATCATTATGTTCGTTGGGAACCGCTGGGTTGTCAACAACTGCAGATTGTCCATGTTCTTTAATCAAATTCTGAAGTACTTCTAACATTTCTTTAAGATTTAATAGTGAAAACTGATACAATAATACTTTTTTATTAATTTAATCCCGAATTTCGAGTATTAATTTTTCGATAATCTGACTATATAATTAACCAAAGGTAACAAAAATGAATGAAATAAATTTTGAATTGTCATTTTCAGAACTAATAAATTCGGTATCTATGGATTTATTGTATCCGAGTGAATCCGATGAGAAGATTGAGTTGGTAGATTTTGGGTGTAACTTAACTTTGCCCATTGACGAGAAATCATTTAAATCGGTCATCAATGCTAAATCAAAAGATAAATTTGAGATTTGTGATGTTCAGGAGTTTTATTCATCCGTTGCTATACCACAAGACTGGTGGACTGAATATGAGACAGTAAGAATGCGAAAGTTTTTGATATTGAAAGACATTCTCTCGAACAAACTATCTGATTTGGTTTACATTCGTATCGGTCGAGTTGAGATTAATGCCTATATTTTGGGGAAGGATAAATTTGATGGAACTATTAAAGGAATTAAAACTTTGATAGTAGAAACATAAAAAAGCGTCTTGAATTTTCAAGACGCTCATAGTTTTGTGAATGATGACTTCACGCAATTATTTTACCTTATCAACAACTGCTTTGAAAGCCTCTGGATGATTCATTGCTAAATCAGCCAAAACTTTACGGTTTAATTCGATGCCAGATTTACTGAGCTTATCAATAAATACTGAATAAGACATTCCTAATGGACGTACACCCGCGTTGATACGGACAATCCACAAACGACGGAAGCTACGTTTTTTCTGTTTACGGCCGATATATGCGTAAACCAAACCTTTCTCTACTGCGTTTTTAGCAACTGTCCAAACGTTTTTACGACGCCCGTAATAACCTTTTGCTAATTGAAGAACTTTTTTACGTCTTGCTCTTGACGCTACGTGATTGACTGAACGTGGCATTTTTTAAAATTTTCGTTTTTTGACTTAGGCGGTTAAAATTTGAAGTTTTGAGTTTGTCGCTTCAATTGGATTAAACTTGAAACTCGTTGAACTTTAAACTTTGAACTCTTTTGCTTTGCCTGCTGTCGGGTGAAACTATTGAACCAAGTGCAAACTGTGTTTGCAAATTACATTGATAATAATGCTTCGATACGGTTAGTATCTGCTGGGCTAACAAGCGTTGCACTTACGAGGTTGCGTTTGCGTTTGTTAGATTTTTTGGTAAGGATGTGGCTGTGAAAAGCATGCTTACGCTTAATCTTGCCAGTACCTGTAATTTTGAAGCGTTTTTTTGCTCCAGAATTTGTTTTTTGCTTTGGCATTTTAATGAACAGTTTATTTTGAATGATAAGGTAAATTGGGGGGTAAAAGTACGCAAAAATTTTGTAATGTCCTATAATTCAGTAAGAAAATTCATTACATCAATACCATCTGCGTAATCAATGAGGGTGGGCGACTGTGCCAAACCGAAGTCGAAGCTGTGAGGATACCAGCTTTTACTCGAAACTATACATTGAATTTTTTCGGAATTTTGACCAATCAAGTTATCTAAATGTTCTCGGTTATCGTATTCTTGATAAAAACAAGTTGAGATTGGCGAAACCAGTGCTTCATCTGGTTTTAGCATGAAAAATCCGTTGTCAAAAAACTTAACTCCATTGACCAAATAAATTGACTTATTGTAGTCGTAATTATTATTGTACTTGTGGTGAAGCAATATAGTACTCCAGTAGTCGATACTTTCAAAGAATTTATCAAATGTATAACCTTTTGGTACATAGATTTTGGAGACATTTCTACAACCCAAACCAAAAAATTGCAGAATGTCATTGCCAAGGTTTCCTAACTCAATTTTATTTTCACTGCCATTCAAAATAGCTACCGAAGTACGGTTTCGACGGATGATATGTGGTTTTTTTGAAAAGTAATATTCAAAATATTTTGCCGAGTTATCACTACCAGTTGCAATAAAAGCATCAGCCTCATTAAGTTTATCACTAATTTGAATAAATTGACCGATGTTGTGATTTATCTCGATTAACTTGTTTATCAAGAATTTCATTAAAACTGTATCGCTTGAACTCAATTTAATTAATGCTATATTTCCACTAATTACGGCAGCCATTAAGTCATGGAATCCAACTGCGGGAATATTACCTGCGGCAACAATCCCTATCTTTTTAAGTGAGCAATGGTCGACAAGTTTATATTGGTCGGCCCAATCGGTAAGTAGTTGATTATTAAGGTAATATTTTGCTATGTTATCAAGCGATAAGATAACATTGTCTTCTGTAAACCAAGCATTTTCGTTTTTTGCTCTGTAACACCACTCTCTTAACTGCTCTCTATTCGCTTCATTTAATATGAAATCACCTAAACTCGAAAATGTTAAAATTCTTTCTTTTAATATCATTTTTTTTAGAACCTTATATCCCATAACTAAAATTCATGCAAAAGTACAACGATTTTGAAACAATGTAATATTATCTTTGTTCATTATTTGTCTATCAAACAAGTAGGTTAAATGATTAGGCAAAGCTGAAAACAAAATTACATCATAACAATATGGCAATCATTATTACAGACGAATGTATCAACTGCGGAGCTTGTGAGCCCGAGTGCCCCAATACGGCAATTTATGAAGGTGGGGTTGAGTGGACTTGGAGTGGGGGTACAAAACTAACAGAAGTTGAACTCGAAGACGGGACAGTAATTGGTGGTAAAGACCCAATGAAACCAGTATCTGACGAGTTTTATTATATTGTACCTGATAAATGTACTGAGTGTACGGGTTTCCACGAAGAACCCCAATGTGCGGCGGTTTGTCCGGTTGATTGCTGTGTTCCTGACCCAGACATGGTCGAAGATAAAGAAACACTTTTAGCAAAGAAAGCTTGGTTACATGCCGAAGCGTAATTTATAAAATTAAGTATAAAGACTTAGAAGGCAGCTCGTCAGAGTTGCCTTTTTTATTGTGCTTTTATGAGAATTGTACAAAATAAAGAATAAATATTAAATTTAATATTATTTGGTAAAATTGCTATTTAGGCAAATAATATGCTGTTTATAAATTTTATTGTATTATTTCAATATTTAATTAAATTATGAAACATAAATTTCGATAATTTTTAATTTTTTGTTAAAAACTGGATAAATTTTATACTTAAAATTTGCATAATTATAATTTGTATCTAATATTTGCATCATAATTAAAACCGCTTAAATAATTACTTAAACCAAAGAATGTTATGAAGAATGTTTTATTTACAGTATTTTCTTTGCTTTTGTTAAATTCCGCAAATGCTGAAGAGAATCCAACAAAACCAAATGAAGAGAAAAAAAGTCCTTTTACATTTTCGGGGTATGTAGATACCTATTTCTTCGGTAATTTTAACAAACCATTATCAAAGTC
>JALOLV010000201.1 GCA_025455785.1 Spirosomataceae bacterium
TTGAAGCCGGGGTTTCCACCATTGCCGGGGTGTAAAGAGAAATTTGCCATGCGAGGCAAAACAATTATCAGTACATTGAATAGCACAAATGCGAAGATGTTGAAAACTGCCGAGACGATTGCCCGACGTTGTTCGTCTTCAAAAGAACCCCTCAAGACTAAATAAGCGAAATAAATCAGCATGGCGATTGCCACGTACAAAATCTTCGGGTCGTTCGGAATCGGACTCCCCCAAGTGTATTTCCCCCAAATTGCACCAGTAATAAATCCAAGAACCGAATATAAAACTGATGTATTTATCAATTCGGATGAAATATCGTCGTATTCGGGTTTATTTTGGCGAAGGTATTTGATTGAATAAATCCAAGAAATAAATAAAAGAATAATCAAACCAAACCAAAACGACACATGAAAGTAGAGGTTTCGGGCGGTTTCGTTCAAGATAGGCTGAACAGGAATCGGCCCCGCTACGCCCCAAACAAAGACGTAAGAGAGTATGATTACTGTCAGGATTTTCCACCACATTTTTTTCATTTCAAATCAATAATTTTAAGCTCTAAGACGAAATAAATTTACATTTCTTTTCTTGTCATTTAGTGGTCATTTAATTGTCAATCAGTTGATTATGTTAGTATTGAGAGAAATTGATATGAATCTGTTAAAACCCTTATGACAGAATCTCCACTTTTATTTAATCAAATTATTTCAAAATCTAAAAACAATATCCAATGACAATTGTATGACTACTTATTTACTATTTTTAACTCCTCCACAAAAAAGGAAACAAAATATAGCTCATCGCCACGACGAGTATATTCAGGGCAATCAACAGTCCGATTTCGTCGTAAGAAGCACTCCACGCCAAGCCATCAAGTGCGTTTTTAGCTAATTTCATCACTATCAAAAGCGATGGCAAAATGAGCGGGAAACTCATAACCGCCATTAGTGTACTATTATTTTCGGCTTTAGAGGCGATTCCCGAAATCAAAGTCAGTGTACCCGCAAAAGCCATTGACCCCAGCACAATACTCACCAAAAAAACGAGTTGATTTTGCAATGGATTGTCCATCACCAAAGCATAAAACCCAAATCCTAAGACAGATAAAACCGTCATTAAGAATGAATTATAAATGATTTTTGATAAAATAATGGTTTTGGGATTGGCAATGGTGTAGTAATAGAGTAATCTACCTGCTCTTTCTTGAGTAAAACTTTTTGAGATAGAAGTGGTTGCCGTAAACAAGATGATTATCCAAAATAGGGTATTCCACGTGAGCGGGTCGATGCCACCCATTCTGACTTTAAAACCCAAGTAACAAACAAAAACGGTACTGATTACATACAATAACATTCCGTTTAGAGCATAGCGTTGTCGCCATTCCAAACGAATTTCTTTTTCGATAAGTGCTTTGAGTTCGTTCATAACCTCTACATTGCCTTGGGCTTTTCAGAACAACGACAATCAAACTGTTACAAAATTACGACACAAAGCGGTTGCTTGTTATGATTTTTATTAGTTTTTGTAGGATAAACCAAAAGTTATCAAAAATCGGGCTGATACAATAAAGTGTATGCCAGTGAGCGAGTCGTAAAATTGTGGATTCTCCGCAGACCTCGGTACTGTTTTGAGTCTTTCCAAGCAATTCCGACCAATTTATGGAGTGTTCCCATGTAAGAAAACATTGATTCTACTTCTTGACTGTATTTTTGTTGTTTTGTAGATAAATATTTATTGAATAACCTCAATGCAATCGGCTGAATTACTACTCCCCACAAAACCAAGAACGTAATGGTACGAATCAAGGCATACAAAGCGTATTTCAACCCTTTTTGTTCGGGGAGCATCATTGTGAATATCAAGAAGATTGCACCACTCGAAAAAAATACCAAAAAGTGTTTGATGGCTGTATTTTGAGGTTTGATTTTGTCTTTAATATCGGAATTGAGAGCTATAAAAGTATCGTTTATTTGTTCGTTTTGTTTATCGTTTTTAATTATATCGACCACACTTTTTAGTAACCCAGTTGCCACAAATCCGATTACGATTCCAGCCAAAATGTGTATAGTGATATAAGTTCCTATTAACCAAATGCTACCCGAAGAGATTTGAACACCAAATTTTTCTAATACCTGAGCCAAAAAAACATCAGTTGCTTTCCAAATAGAATTTCCGTGTACGAGTGTGAGCATCACGATTCGCTGAATCGAAGATTCTAACAACGCAAAAACTGTAAGGAGAATTACTCCCAATTTAAAAGATGGTAAATACCTAAAGAGGTATGCTCCAAAAACACCTTGACAAATTACTGCTACGTAGGCCGAAATACTCGTATGTGGACTCACAACAACTTTGGCGATTAGAACCAAAATGACAGTTTTAAGAAGTGTATTAACATTTTTATCGGAGAAATAAGCAATAAACATAATGCAGACCGATGACATACTGCCCATCACGATTCCGGTAAATGGAGTATCGAAGAGGTGTACAAAACCGCCCAGTCCTGCTTCATGGATGGCCCACAAAGCCGTGAGGCGTTCGATTGCGGTTTCTTTACTCAATAGCTTCTTTAATGACACTGGTTTATCTTGGGTGTCGTTCATTTTTTAGTCAGTTGTTTCTTGGGTTTGTAAGCGTATGGTAACTTAGCGAAACTTATCAGCAAAAATTGTAATGTGGTGTAAAATTACAATAAAAACGCAAATTCCATTAATAATGATTTTATATTTGAATGTTTTTAACCTAAAAGCTCAACATGCTATTTGTGATAGATGTCGGTAATACTGACGCAACGCTTGGAATCTATGAAGGCGAAAACTTACGAAATAGTTTTAGAATCCCTTCAAAACGCGATGAAAATGCCATTTTTTTTGAATACAAAATCAGAGATTATTTTTTAGAGAATGACATCAAGTTTGCTGATATTCAGAAGATTGTATTAAGCAGCGTTGTGCCAACACTTACCCCAATTTACAAAGAGATTATCCTGCGTACTTTTGGATTTACTCCTATCGTTGTCAATGCAAATATTTTTCCTCAATTAAAAGTTTCGATTGATAATCCAGATGAAATCGGAAGCGATTTGGTTGCCAATGCCGTTGCGGCATTTACCAAATACCATCGAAATTGTGTAGTAGTTGATTTCGGAACGGCTCTGACCTTTACAACGGTTTCGGGTGAAGGAAAAATCCTCGGTGTGGCGATTGCCCCGGGTTTACGAACAGCCGTAAAGGCTTTATTCTCAAATACAGCCCAGCTGCCCGATGTTCCACTCGAACTACCCAAGTCGGTTATCGGCAAAAATACTATTCATTCAATCCAAGCGGGGATTCTCTGGGGCTACGAAGGCATGGTACGAAGCATGATTCGTAAAATCCGTAGAGAACTCGACGGCGATTGCATTGCCATCGCTACTGGTGGGTTATCATCAATTATTCCGACTTTAAAAGGCGAGTTCAAAGAAATAAATGTAAATCTAACAATGGATGGTTTACGGATAATCGGGGAACAAAGTAGATAAGATTCATCCCCAAATCTAACCGCTTGGATAGTGTTTTGACCGTATCGAAAAAACTTGCATTTTGGATGATACTATTTCGTAAATTTACGTCAGAAAGGAGCAAGTTTTACAACAAAACTTACACCCGATACATCTAAATTTTTAAGAAAATGGTAAATGCAAAACACTTAGCTACGTTCATCATGGGTGCGGCGGCTGGCGTGGCTCTTCACAAATACTTACAGACCGAAGAAGGCGAAAAAGCCCTCAACGACCTCAAAGCAAAAGCAAATGATTTGAAAGGGCAGGCCGAAGAGGCCATCGATAAAGCTCCAGAATATTTTGATAAGCTCCAGACCGAGGCCGCCGAGGCTTTGAAAGAGAAGTTTCCAGAAGTTGAGAAATTCTTACAAGACCTTATCAAAGGTAATCGCCCATCGGCTACTGAAGTGAAACCGTAGATTGTTTAGGATACTTTTCTAACCCTGACAGCGTTCAAAACACTGTCAGGGTTTTTTATTAAATATTCTTACCATTGGCGATTAGAGTCTGTTATTCTACATCAACTTCTTTGGTAGTTTTATAAAATCTTTCACTCATTGTCAGGCTATGCGACTTCGATATTTATTTTTAGTAGTCTTGTTTTGTGTAAAAAATGTTTTCGGACAAAAGAAAAAAACGGTTGTGATTGGATTCCTCATGATTTGATTCAGAATGTAAATCCGCCCAATCTTCACAAAATTGCTCAAGTTAGGAATTATGAAGAAGGCTGATTTAGTTGGTTAAAAGGCGGAAAAGTCCAGTTACCAACGATTTTGGCTGTATTCAGATTAGATATTATTTTCGAGGGGTCTCATCTGAATTTCTTTAAGATTTCTGATTATTTATTAAAGGGATATTCATTTACCCAGTGAAATCCTCGACTTGTGAGTAAGAAATCTCGTTGGGGGAATTTCTTCATCGAAACATAAATCGAATCTTTTTTGAATTTTCCTTTAAGAATAATCGAAGACGAATCGGGTTGAATATAGTTTAAGGTATATGATGTTGTATCTGCAATTTCGCTTACTTTAATTGTTTTATTTTTGGTATTCTTTTCAAAATTTATTCGTGTTCGTAGCCCCGATTCGTTGGTCAAATAAAACATGTCGTAAGTTCCACGGCGGTCGATAAATACCTCTTGCCATCGTAAAGTATCCGCCTTGTTCACTACATTGTTCTTCTTAAATTCATCAACACTGTAAGCCCCATAAATAGCCGATTTCGGAGCATCTTTGTACTGCGATGATTCCCAAGATTCATAAAACATAAAACCAAATGAGCCTAAGATAAATATTACTTTAAGGGCGATTCTACCAATCTTAAACCACTTTTTATCCGAAAATAAGGCTAAGTTTCGGGGTTCGGTCGAGAGATTCATCACAAAAAATCTCCAAAGCCGTTTGAGGTCATCGAAAGCTAAATAAACACTCATGATTACCAATAAAAACGAATAAATCTTGACTGGCACATCAAAAAATAAATTAAGCATGAATACATTGAGCATTACCCCACCAGCAACTAATGCTCCGAGGGTTGTAGTGCGTCTAAATAGCAATAACAGACCAGCGACTACTTCGCACAATCCACTAAAAAACTGATACCCTTCTGAATACGCCATGAATGTCCACAAAAGCCCCATCGGACTCATTTCGCCGAGGCGTTCGTAAAGGCGATAAGTTGTGATGTTTCCAAATTGTAGCGGAAATACTTTTATGAAGCCGTAATTGAACATCGTGAATGCTAAATAATATCGTAAAAGCACACAAAACCAATAGTTGAGTCTTTCGTAGTTTTTTCTTTTGGCATCGGCAATCGACCAGATAATACAACCAACGGCGGCAATAATCAATGCCCCTAATTGTTGAAGCCAGTTCCAAGTGGTATCTCCGCTACCGTTGGGTCTTACGGTTATTTCGTTTACATCCAATACGCTTTTACCCAGAAACTGCACAATGAGATTCCAGAAGTATTCATCAACTACATTATATAGAAAACCACTCACAACTGGAATTAACCCAAGTGGAAACGGGAAAAGATTGAGAAAAAAGAAAATAAAAATGAATCTAAAAATGATTCTGCGGAATAATGACCAAGGAGAATTATTGTTCATAATCAAATTTTTTTTGAGGGAGAATACAAAATTGCTGGCAATAAATATAAAAAAATGCCTCGACAATTGGTCAAGGCATGGTATGATTTTATTTAACGACAGAATTTTAGAATTTTACTGGAGTTTCTTCTGGATTAAAATCCTTGAAAGTCTTCTTGATATTCACATCAGTCGGTTTGTTTTTTGGCTCCCAAGCGGCATCGAGGTCGAGTACAACCAAACCCTTGAGGCTCATGGTTGCCATGAATTCATCTACTTTACGTAGAAAATCACCACCTCGACGAGCCGATTTGAGCGAAAAATCACGGGCAAAAATATCGCCTTTGGTCTGAATCTCGTTTTTCTTTTCGATGACGTAATTCAGGCGGTCAATCAAATCTTTCATCGAGCGGCCAATCACCTCGGTTGCTTCGAGCGTACCAATCGTCAAGACAGTTGTGCCGCCGAGTGTTGATATAATTCGCTGATTATCAATTTTCTTTGCAATCACAGGTGAGAGTCCTGTTGTAGCACCAAGCCCTGCATTTATTACCGAACGATTCTTTTTACCTTTCTTGGCTCTGCTGTATGCTTTTTTGAGTTCCTGCTCTTTTTCTTTAAGCTGCTCGGTCAATTCCCAACCACGCAAGTGAGTTCCTGCTCTTTTTCTTTAAGCTGCTCGGTCAATTCCCAACCACGCAAGAGCGTTCCGCGGTACAAATCGTAGAGTTTACGGTCTTTTTCGATTTCGTTGACTGCGTTTTTGATAACGAAATTTATTCTCTTAACCTCTCGTTTTTGGGTTTTATCCAGTACAAAGAAGTCAATGCTAAAACTGGCAGAATCGGCTGGGTCTTTTACAAAATCGTAGGTCGGAGTCCAGATAAACTCGTACTGATTGGCGGTGTTTTTTACCAATGCCGACTTCGGAACATCCTGATTATCAGTCAAAAAGTCAAATGTAATAATGTCATCATCGCCGTTGGGGTCTGACAGATAAAACCGAAGGTTGATATTCTGATTTTCTCGACCTTTAATGAAGTCATCTTTCGGAATGACCGTAATCTGAGGCGGCAAATCCATCTGAGTTGCTTCAATTTTCAATCTGCCTTTTACTTGGGCTTTGGCGGGTTGGTCTTGCACATAAAACTCAATGTAAATCGGAGTTTCTTTTAGTTTTTTGAATTGAGCAAAAGACGGACTCCACGTGAATTCACCCTGCGAACTCAACCTCGCACCTTCGGGCATTTGGTCAATAATCGGGATGAATACGATTGGGTCGTTGTCTTCGTCGAAAACAAATTGGTTATCAATCTTGTATAAGTTCTCGGTGCTGTATTTGACATAAAAAGGCTTCAATTCTCGAACAACGGGCTGGCGATTGATGTGCTGGATTCGGAACTCTACTTTTTCGGTTAGAATCTCTTTGGTAGAATCGCAATGGGCTTCAAAAATCACTTGGTGGTATTTATAAGCTGCCAAACGCTCAACTAAGTTATAAGAGGGAGTCCAAGTAAAACGACCCGTCGAGTCAAATTCCATTCCTTCAATTTTACCTTGTGGAATCGTAAAACGAAATTTTGTGCAATTTTCTCCGATAACTTTCAAATCAAATGCCACGGTAGTACCCTCACTGAGTTGATTCCAGTTTGGGTATGAGGGCAAAACGATTTTTGGAGGATTCTCTTGGGCAAATACAATATTGATTGTGAGTAAAATGTTGGTAATCAATAATTTATATAACTTCATATATGTTTAATCTTTATATAGTACAATCAAAAAACCGCAAATCAACTATTCTAAAACGAAAAAAATATCGATTTAGTAAGTATCTTGGCGGTTAAAGTTTGAATATTTATATTACACTAAATCTGGGAAATTACATCTAACCATCATCGAAAACATATTTTGTGGCTTAGATAATTCTTTAAAAAGGTTTTTTGTTGTTGGTTCTCCTTTTCTTGCCTCTACTGCTGCAATCTTTAGTATCCTTAAATAATCGAAACGTTCTTTGAGGAGTTCAGAATCATTTAAACCAAGATATTTGATAGTGGTTTTACCTTTGATTGAATCATTTATCGGTTTGGCAATTTCTTCTACAAAAGTTATGTGATTTTGCGGGTCATCGAATTCGGGATGAATCAAAAGACTTTCTTCTAAACTCAAATCGTCATTATGATTTTTTGCCCTTTTTGTTTCATCTGATAATGGAAAGAAATTCTTTTTGTAAGCCTGATTACAGGTTTTGCAAGAATAGAAAAGATTACTAAAATCATAAGCTAACCAATAATAACCCGGCTGTATCAACGGTAAGGATTCATCAACTTGATAGCCACCTTTTGGTCTGAAATGTTCTACGTCACATTCTCTTGCATAGGGTCGGTATCGCTCACAAAAACAACATTTTTTGTGCTGAATTTTTATTAATAAACTTTTTACACTTTTGTTGCCATATATTTTAGAATCAAAATCAAAACTCCTAATGCCATTATCAAAATCGGTTTTTAGCTGATTTGTCATTGCAAAACCTTTACCTTTATTCAAAATCTTAGGCACCTTCACTGTGCTTTTATCTACTCTAATCATTTTTGAAGCTCGGCTAATATTTTGAGCGTTTTCTGATATTCAGGAGATTCGGTAATACTGATTTTTTCAAGAGAATTATCAATTTCTTCTAATCGTCTTTCATCCTCTTTGGTAACTTTATCTTTCAGCAAGATTTTTCTTCTTTCTTCGATTTTCTGATTAATCGTATTACTGTATCCACTCTGATTACCAAACAAGTCACTTTCCAGAATCTGGTCAATTCGCCAATTTTGGATGTTATCAACTTCATTCAAAACCTCAACTTCGTCCCCATTTCTGCGAAGAAGAATGATATTTGTGTCTTCTTCTGATTGAACAATTAAAGGGCTATGAGCAGTAACGATGAACTGCGTTTGTGGGAAAGTCTCTCTCAAAAACTTAACAACCGAACGCTGCATTTTTGGGTGCATGTGTAAGTCAATTTCATCCACTAAGCATACAGCAGGTTCTGCCAATGGGTCTGTACTTTCGGGGTATTTCTCGACCATATTTTTAGCAAAGTCGGTTATCCAAGCCAGTAAAGTTTTGTAACCCAAACTCAAATCGTGGAGACGAACATCACCATAGTGAGTTTTGAAAAATACTTGTGGAGCATTACTATCTGTTTTGATGTAAAAATCACTGATTTCTTCTCTCAATAATTTTCTGATAGCATTTGTTACAGTCTGATATTTTTTATTGTCTTGGTTTTTTAAAGCCAGATAATCGGTTTGAACGAGCCATTCTTCTACATTACTTAGAGAAGTATCTTCATCGAATAAGCTATGAAATGTTAAATTTTGCTTTTCGGTCATACCTCCTGTACTAATTTTCCTCGAAGCTCCGTAAGCTGATAGGTTTAGTAGGTTAATATTACGGTCAAATTCTTGATAATAATATTCAATATTCTTGTATTGTGGGCTATCTTCATTTTTCCGAGCATCCATTGTATAACCTATTGCTATTGCTTCAAATGGAAAAGTTGAATAAATTTCATTATTTACATCGAAAGTAACACCGATAGCCCTCAAGTAGAGTTTTTCTTTGATTCTTGGAAAATATTGTTGGTCAAAAGGTAATCTATAATACTTTTGCAAAAAGAATAAATTACTGTATCCCAAACTCCTCAAAACCGTAGTCTTTCCCGTTCCGTTTTCACCCAAAATGACATTCCACATAGCTACTTTGCCGTCTGCTTTACCATTATCGGTAAAGAAAATTTCTTGCTTTTTACCAAAGCAACGAACGTTTTCGAGCGATAAACTTCTGAAATATACTTTTGGATTCATTTTCTTAAATTTTTATCAAATCTAACGATTTAGATGCGATTTTCAAGCCTTTACTTTACGTTTCTCAGGCACAACTACACACGGAAAACCAAACAAGCATCGGTCTTTTATCATCGTAGATACCGCTTCGGGTACGTTTTCTTCCCAACCGCTCTCGCCACGTTTGATTAGGTCGAGCATGGTGTCGGTATTGAGATGAAGATTTTTCTCGTTGTAGTGCCTAATATCTTCGATTTTGTTATTGGCAATCAAATACTGGAACAAATCAATCACATGCGAAGCCGGACGGAACTTCAAGCAGTTCATAATTCGATTGTCTCGCAGAGTCGGATAAACGAACAGTTTTACGTTTCGACTGAAAAGCGTTGCAAATGATTCGAGGATTCCGCCCGTAAGGTCTTGATAATGAGATTCTTCAAAGATATATTCAAGGTTTGGGTAACCAATTATTAACCCTAATTTCATCTTTGTTAGCTTCGATAGATAGGCTACGAGTTTATAATATTCGTGGTAATTTGAAATCATTACCATTTGGCCAAGCGAGCAAAGAATATCAACCCTATCCAAGAAATCTTTTTCGTCGATGGCCGAATCGCCCTCGGTGAGAGCTTGAAGTGTTAGCTCCGACATCACCACAACCTTACTTTTATCGACGTCGGGTTCTTGCATGAATTGCTTTTGGCCATTTTCGAGCATATCAACATGCACATTTATCAACGGTCTGAAACGCCCCCGCAATACCAGAGCGTGTTTTTTGTAGAGTACCTCAGATGGCTGTAAGTTTTTACCATCTGGACCGAAAAGAGCAATATCCGAGAAACCGTATTTTACCAGATGCAAACTCATCAATCGGTTATCTACGTGTTTGAAGTCTGGACCTTCAAAACGAATCATATCAATTTGGATTCGGTCTTTGGCCAAATCATCCATCAATGACAAAAGCATGATTTCGGGGTCTTGATGATAATAAAAACACGCATACATCAAATTTACTCCCAAAACCCCAACGGCCTGTTGTTGAAGATTATTATCGTTATCAAGCATCTTGACGTGGATAATCACATCGTTGTACTCGCCTAAAGGGTTTAGCTGAAACCTGACACCCATCCAGCCGTGGGCTTCGTTTGTTTTGTGATAGTTAAGAGCTGAAACTGTATCGGCAAATGCAAAAAATGTAGTTGATTCTCCTCGTTTATCATTCAGACGCTCCATCAGAAGCCCGTATTCGTGGTTGAGCATACTCATCAGGCGAGGCTCACACACATATCGGTTATTCTCAACAACTCCGTAGATTGCATCCGAAAAAGTCATATCGTAGGCCGACATCGTTTTGGCAATAGTACCCGATGCACCGCCCGATTTGAAGAAATTAGCTGCCACATCTTGCCCGGCTCCGATTTCGGCAAACGACCCGTAAATTTGTTTATTAAGATTTATTCTTAGGGCTTTTTGTTTAGTTCCCAGATTTTTTTCGTGAATAACTTGCATATACTTGGCGATTGTAGGAAGTGTTTGCAAAGTTAATAAAATTTGTACTTTTTTGAGTAAAAAGCTCAAATTATAACGCTTTCTTGTAACAAAAGTTAGATTTCAGAAAGACATACCCAGACTCACCCCTCCTTTTTGGAGTTCGATATTACCAAATCCTTTATTGGTGTATATCATCGGTGTAAAATTAGCTCTTATAAATACTACTCTTGGGCGTGGCGGAATATCAAAAATAACCTGCTGACGAACCCCAATGATGGCCATTGAGCGGTTGAGCGTTGTGGTATTTGAGTAGGTTGAGAATTGGTTTCCAACCCCGACTTCGCCAAAAATCTCGGTAGCAATCTTTGATGGGGCCGATTTACATTTATTATAAACTCGATTGAAAATACGTTTACGAAGGTTATTGAAGAGAATATTGTAAGTTACCGAAGCTGGAAACATAACCCCCGAGGCTGTAAAAGATGAACTCGGCTCAAAACCCATGCCGCCTCGCATCGCAATAAAACTATTCTGAAATCTCGCTGGTAGGTACTCTATATTCAAAGTCGGAAAAATACTACTGGGGGTAAGCTCGGCCATTATAGCTGTTGTATAACGAGTCCTGTACATAATTTGGGCATCGCTATCCCAAAATGTTAGGATTAACACGAGAGTTATTAGGTATCTTTTCAAAGCGTTTACTGTTTTCCTATGGGTCAATTATTAACACATATGACAAAAACGTGCCAAAAGGTGAATTTCTGATAAAATTTTGTTTATTTCACGCTGAAAAATCAAATAACCTTAAACTTAAATTAAAAATTAACAAACTCAAACCCCTAACTATACTATGGGCATCAAGAATAGACTAATTGTGATGAATTTTCTCCAGTTTTTTATTTGGGGAGCGTGGTTGCTGACAATCGGAGCGTATTGGTTTCAGAATAAAAAATGGGATGGAGCTCAATTCGGAGCAATCTTCTCGACAATGGGTATCGCATCGCTTTTCATGCCTACTCTCACAGGTATTATAGCTGATAGATGGATAAATGCCGAGAGACTTTATGCAATTCTTCATATTTTGGGTGCGATAGCTTTGATTTATATTCCACAAATTGATAATCCGACCGATTTCTTTTGGGCGATTCTGATGGCTGTTATCTTTTATATGCCTACGTTGGCTTTGTCGAATTCTATTGCTTATACAATTCTGAATAACAGCGAAAGCGACATCGTGAAAGATTTTCCACCCATTCGGGTTTGGGGGACTGTCGGTTTTGTCGTGGCTCTTTGGGTAGTTAGTTTGACTCATAACGAGACGACTCCAAACCAATTTTATATCAGTGCTGGTGCGGCTATTTTGTTGGCCGTTTATTCGCTTACATTACCAGCTTGTCCGCCGTTAGCAGCAAAAGTCGAGAAAAAAACATTTATCGAACTTTTAGGACTAAATGCCTTTGCTTTATTCAAAGATGCCAAGATTGCTTTGTTTTTTATTTTTGCGATGTTTCTCGGAGCAGCTTTGCAATTAAC
>JALOLV010000202.1 GCA_025455785.1 Spirosomataceae bacterium
TTTCTTTACGGGTTCGCATCGTACGGGGCAGTATATTTATCAGAAAGTTGCCCCAAAAATGGTTCCTTGTCAGCTCGAATTAGGCGGCAAAGACCCGCTTTATGTGGCCGATGATGTAGTTGATATTCAGGCAGTTGCGGCAGGTACAGCCGATGGAGCTTTTTATAATAATGGTCAAAGCTGTTGTGCGGTCGAGCGAATCTACGTTCACGAGTCAGTATATGATAAATACGTCGAAGAATTTGTGAAGGAGGTCAAATCCTACAAAATCGGACAACCAACCCAAGACGGTGTTTACATCGGAGCGATTTCAAGAAAGAGCCAAATAGAATTCCTCGAAAACCAAGTGTCAGATGCCATCTCAAAAGGTGCTAAACTCCAAACTGGCGGAAAAGCCATCGAAGGCAAAGGCTATTTCTTTGAGCCTACCGTTTTTACCGATGTAAACCACAAAATGAGCCTAATGACAGACGAATCTTTCGGGCCAATCATTGGTATCATGAAAGTCAAAAACGATGCCCAAGCCGTAAAATTGATGCAAGATACAGCTTATGGATTAACGGCTTCGGTTTATTCATCCAATCAAAAAAGAGCCGAGAAGATTCTGAAACAAATTGACTCTGGTACGGGCTACTGGAATTGCTGCGATAGAGTTTCGGCAAATCTGCCGTGGAGCGGCCGCAAAAATTCAGGATTCGGGGCTACGCTTTCGCACATAGGTATCCGTGCATTCGTTAAGCCAAAAGGCTGGCATTTGCGGGGGTAAATATATTGTAATCTATACTTTTTTTGATTAAATTTGAGAAAAATAGGTAGCGGCGAATTGAATTTGCCCAATATTTAGGAATGATATGACAACGGAAGTAAAAAAATCAAGCCTGCCCAAAACACTCGAAGAATTCCTCTTGTGGGAACCCGAAGACGGTTTCAAATACGAGTGGAACGATGGTGAGTTGATAAAGTTTGAAGGAATAAAAAAGAAAGAGTACTACATCTACGGAATTTTAAATCGTTTGTTTTTTGAAAAGAAATACATCGAAAAAGGTTCATTAATATCTGAACCTGATGTAATGCTCACGGGTATTCAAATGCGAAGACCCGATATTGCCTATTTTTCTTATGAGCAGCAAGATGCAGGTCGAAATGGCGAAGATGTGATTCCTGAATTTGTGATAGAATTGATTTCATTCAATGATGAATTCGAAAAAGTCGAAACCAAACTAACCGAATATTTTAAGGCTGGCGTAAAGGTAGTTTGGCATATTTTACCCCAAAACCAGCTTGTTTACGTTTATACGGGGCGTAAACAAGTCAAAATCTGCACGGATGATGATATTTGCTCGGCAGCACCCATCTTGCCAGAATTTGAAATTAGCGTAAATCAGATTTTTGCTCCTACTCTTGTTTAAAAATATTCTTACCCGAGAAATCCCGCAAGTTGAGAAATCTGCGGGATTTCTGTTAATTATTGCCAACTTTTTCGTAATTTTACACCTAAATTAACATTGATACAATTCAAATAACCAATAATGGCAGAAGAAGCAAAAGACCCATCTAAAGCAAATTACGGAGCGGATAACATTCAAGTACTCGAAGGTCTCGAAGCTGTACGTAAACGTCCAGCCATGTATATCGGAGACATCGGTTTCAAAGGATTACACCACCTCATCTGGGAGGTTGTTGATAACTCAATAGACGAAGCCCTTGCGGGTCATTGCGATACAATCAACGTAACGATTCACACTGATAACTCGGTTACGGTGAAAGATAATGGTCGTGGGATTCCGACCGGAATGCACCCAAAAGAGAAAAAATCGGCCCTCGAAGTCGTTATGACGGTCTTGCACGCAGGGGGTAAATTCGACAAAGATACTTACAAGGTTTCGGGTGGTCTTCATGGTGTGGGGGTATCCTGCGTAAACGCCCTCTCAACAGATTTGAGAGTTGAGGTACGTCGTGACGGTAAGATTTTTGAACAAGAATATAAAATCGGTAAACCTCAATACCCTGTTCGTGAAATCGGTACAACTGATGAGCGAGGCACAATGGTTCATTTCAAACCTGACGATAGTATTTTTGTCGTAACCGAATATAAATACGAAACCGTAGCTAATCGTTTACGTGAATTATCATTCTTGAATAAACGTATTAAGCTGACACTCACCGATTTACGCGAGTTAGACGAAGAAGGCAAACCAAAATACGAAGAGTTTTTCTCAGAAGGTGGACTCATCGAGTTTGTAGCATACATAGATGCAGGTCGTGAAAGATTGATTCCTGAACCAATGTATATGGAGGGCCAAAAAGATGGCATTCCGGTTGAGGTTTCGATGCTCTACAATACTTCGTATAGCGAAAACGTGTCGTCATTCGTGAATAACATCAATACTACCCACGTATCGGGTTTCCGTATGGCATTGACTCGTACCTTGAAGAATTATGCCGAGAAAACGGGTATTTTAGCAAAAGAAAAAATCGAAATCAGTGGTGATGACTTCCGTGAGGGATTGACGGCCGTTATTTCGGTGAAAGTTCAAGAACCACAGTTTGAAGGACAAACCAAGACAAAATTGGGTAACGGTGAGGTAACATCGGCCGTGAGTGCGTGTGTTGCCGAAATGCTCGAAAACTACCTCGAAGAGCATCCGAAAGAAGCACGTACAATCGTCGATAAAGTTGTCTTGGCAGCCAAAGCACGTATTGCGGCTCGTAAGGCTCGCGAGATGGTTCAGCGTAAAAACGTGTTGTCGGGAACTGGTCTGCCGGGTAAGTTGGCCGACTGTGCAGAGTCTGACCCAAGTATTTGTGAACTTTACCTTGTAGAGGGAGACTCGGCGGGTGGCTCGGCAAAACAAGGAAGAAATCGTGCAACACAGGCTATTTTGCCGCTTCGTGGAAAAATTCTAAACGTTGAGAAAGCCCAAGAATACAAAATCTACGAAAACGAAGAGATTAAAAACATGATTACGGCTCTTGGTGTAAGATTCGGAAAAGAGGGCGACGAAAGAGCTTTAGACATGGAGAAACTCCGCTATCATAAAATCATAATCATGACCGATGCCGATGTCGATGGTAGCCACATCCGTACTTTGATTCTGACGTTTTTCTATCGTTTTATGAAAGATTTGATAGAGAATGGCTATGTTTATATCGGCGGTAAAGAAGAAAACGTGGGTGTACAACGATACAAAGGTTTGGGAGAAATGAACCCCGAGCAACTTTGGAGTACAACTATGAACCCCGAAAACCGTACGCTCAAGCAAGTATCTATCGAGTCGGCTGCTGAGGCAGACCACCTATTCTCGATGTTGATGGGCGATGACGTTGCTCCACGTCGTGATTTTATCGAGCGTAATGCCAAATACGCCAGAATAGATATCTAATAAATTCGTATAGATGCTAAAAGCCCTCTCGTTAATCGTAGAGGGCTTTTTTGTTACGTATAGTCTTATAGATTAAATTCATAGGTGTTTCCTACAACTTGCTCGTCGAATTTACCACGAACAAAAATCTACTTAGAAACCGACTCTTCGACATATTTTGTGGGTCAGAAAATCGAATTAAAAGCTACACTTTTTGATGCCCAGACTAATCGATTAGATTCGCTCAATTCAACATTATTCGTAGAGTTGATTAATAGTAAAAATGCTATTTTAAATAAAAGGATTCTAAAAATTAATAATTCTAAAGCCAGTACGAGCTTTCAAATACCCAAAAATTTAGCTTCGGGTTATTACCAAATTAGAGCATATACCCACTGGATGAATATATTTGCTGCCGATGCCATCCCGACAAAAGAAATACTCATATTAGGTATAAATTTTGAGGCTGAATTGAGTAACAAAACGAGCCAAAAAACCGAAGTTTTAGATTTTAGGCCCGAGGGTGGCAAACTTGTCAGTGGCTTGATAAATCGGGGGCTTGTGGTTGTGAAAGACAATTATCAGAATGGTATCGAAACCGATGGTTTTTTAGTTATCAATCAAGATACAGTCGCTAATTTCAGAACCGATAAATTTGGGCAAGCCTTGGTTCAGTTTACTCCTATTGCGGGGCAAACCCACAAAATATTGACCCCAAAAACTGAGTTGGATGTTACGTCGCAAATTGTCGCAGAAGGGGTTGTCATCAGAGGCGATTGGGTCGAAAGCACAAATAGATTGAGGGTATTAATCCAAAATAATTTACCGGCTGGGCAATCTCCACACCTAATTGGTCAAATAAAAGGCCTTATTTATCAGTACTCACCCGTTTCAAAAAACGAAACAGTCGTTTATTTTAATCAAACAGACCTAAATGCCGGTATCCTAAACATAGGTGTTATATCAAGCGATGGTAAAATTTTTGCCGAAAGGGCATTCTACATTGGTGATAGCAAACAAGATGCCCAATCAAAATATTTATTGTTCGATTCGGAGTTAGATAGTAATATTGAGCAGAGTACAGACAGAGACATAAATATAGAGCTGATAGCCAAACGAAATGTTGTTTATGGTTTTGATGAACTTCTAAAAGAGCGGGCTTTACCCAAAATGTTCGACAGGGGTATCGTGGTATCTGGTAAAGTAAAGCGGCCCAACGGAAAAACCATCAAGGGTTCGGCCAATATATCTTTGAGCATACTACCAACCGAACTCGATACCCTCAATTCAAAACAGTTTTTGATTGGAGTGTCGGACCCCACTGGATATTTTACATTTGAGAATCTATTATTTTATGAAGAGGTTGAATGTACCGTAAATGCCACCTACAAAAATGAATCTTTGGAGGTCGAGATTGAAAGCCTTACCTCGCCAGCAATAACACGGACGCTACGAGATGTAGATTGGTCAAAATTTGAGAAAAAACAAATAAATAACGCCACAATTGCGAGACAAGACCTAATATATCGGGCAGATACTCTCGATAAAGGTAAAACTGTTGATTTGAGCGAGGTGGTTGTAAAAGCCGCCAAGATAATGCCTAATTCATCGAATATACTACTCAAAAACCCACCCAGCAAAAGAATTTATCAAGATAGGCTGGTGGGTGGCTCAAATGTCATGCAGTTATTCTATGACCAAAATATCGCTTTTCGTCTTCAGAAATACTACCTGCCCAAAGTGATTATGCTGCTGGATGACAATGTCATTTTTTCGCTCGATAACATCAACTCAGAAATAATTGCCTACATTGATATTCTCGATGGCACACCCGAAGCAAATATGCTGGGGGCAGATATAGTCGTTAATATTTATACAAAATACCATACCATTAATCCAATCGTCCGAGAATATTTAGTGAAAAATCAAATATCATTCCCCAAAAAGATAAAACTAAACGGGTATGACTATGCAGATGCCAGTGCTGTAAAATGAGAAAGTTTATTGATATTTAATATTAGAATGCCACAAAGAGATGGCTTTTTAATATATATTTGGAATTAAGTTTAGATTTTTTTGAAAAGATGCAAGATACCGATAATCAAGCTGGACAAAGAGCCAAAAATGGGATATTCTCTTTTTTGAGTGGATTAACAAATAGTCGAACGACCGATAATAAAGAACAATCAAACGGCCCTAAAGTAAATCGTTATGCCGATAGTATCGAGCAGTCTAATTATATCAGTCGTGATTTAAGTTGGCTTAAATTCAATGAGAGAGTGCTTGACCAAGCCCGTAAATCCGAGCTAAATCTATTTGACCGCCTCAAGTTTTTAGCAATAACATCTTCTAACCTTGACGAATTCTTCACGATTCGTCTCGGTAGCTTGTATAATTATCTTGATTATGACAAAGAAAGGGTAGATTATTCGGGGCTTCGAGAAGTACCATTCCGCAAGGCGATGCTGACGGCCGTCAAACAGTTTTTGAGCGAGCAAGACCGCATTTTTTCGGATGAGTTAATGCCACTTTTTGCCGAATACAAATTTAAGATTGCCTCGATAAAAGATTTGACCGAAGACGAAAAAAACGGTGCCATCGAATATTTTGATAATACGATATATCCGATGCTGACCCCGATGTTATTCGACCATACGCACGTTTTTCCGGTTCTGATTGCCAAAACACTCATTTTTGGGGTTGTTACCGATGCCAATAAATCGGTGCTTTTTCCAGATGATAACGATAATCGCAAGCTCTCTTTTGTGCAGATTCCGAGCAATTTGGCTCGTTTTTATGTAATCGAACGAGACGACGAGATTCTGTTTTTACCAATCGAAGAGATTGTTAGGAGCGAAATAAAAAAACTGTATCGGAATGTCGAAATTCAGGCCGTAAATCTTTTCAGGATTGTTCGTAATGGTGATTTTACACTTGAAGAATCCGATGATATCGAGTCAGATTTTATTGATGAGATTAAACAAAAAATCAAGAATCGCCGCCTCGGTAGGGTCGTTTTTATGGAAATCGAAAGAAACGCCGACCCTTGGATGCTTAATTTGCTACAAAAACGCTGGGAGATTGACAAGTACAACATTTTTGAAGACGAATTTTTGATTGATTATACTTGCCTTTGGCAGGTTATCAAGCACCCCGAGTTTCAAGAGGTGTTGCCACCCGCTCGTCCGCCCGTGCAGCCCGTGTGTATGAGTCGAGAGAAAGTTTCTGATATTTTTGAGTCTATCAAAGAGCGAGACATTCTGCTGCATCACCCATACAATAACTTTGAGCCGGTTTTGCAATTACTCGAAAAAGCCGCCGAAGACCCCGATGTACTCTCGATAAAACTAACGATTTATCGTTTAGCTAAAAAATCGAGGGTTACGCAAGCCTTGTTGAAGGCTGCCGAAAACGGCAAGACCGTCTCGGTTTTGTTTGAGATTAAAGCAAGATTTGATGAAGAGAATAACATCCGTGAGGCCGAAAAACTACAGCGGGCGGGCTGTTTCGTGATTTATGGAATCGGGCTTCTCAAAACCCACACCAAGCTCATGCTCATTGTACGCAACGAGCGGAATCGGGTGGTGCAGTATGCTCACTTGGCAAGCGGAAACTACAACGAAGACACATCAAAACTTTATACCGATATTGGTTTGCTTACGACCAATCCAGCCTATACAAAAGATATTTCGGAGTTTTTTAATGTCATAACTGGTCATTCGCAACCTGTTGATTATCAGCAGCTTATTACATCTCCACGCGATATGCGTAAGAGTTTGATAAGGTTGATTCGCAACGAGGCCGAAAACGCCAAACAGGGTTTGAGTAGCGGTATCTGTATCAAGATGAATTCGCTCGAAGACCGCCAAGTAATTGACGAACTCTACGCTGCATCGCAGGCGGGCGTACCTATCAAACTGATAATTAGAGGAATCTGCTGCTTGAGGCCGCAACGTAAAAACCTATCTGAGAACATCACGGTTAGGTCTGTCGTGGGGCATTTTCTCGAACACGCCCGAATCCTTTATTTTCACAACAACGGCGACCCCAAAGTGTATGGTGGTAGTGCCGATATTATGGTTCGGAGTTTTGACCGCCGCATCGAGTCACTCTTCTTGGTGATTGATGAAAAAGTACGTTGCCAAATAATGCACATCCTTGACTTTAACTTGAAAGATAACGTAAATGCCTACGAATTGCTCGAAAATGGTAATTATCAACGAGTTAGTACTGATGGTGAAGCATTCGATATTCATCAAAAATTCTTTGAAGTAACCGAGAACGACATCAAAGATGTGGTGCTTTTTGAACAAACCCCCGTGGTTATCGAAGAGCCAAGTATCGAAGAAAATGTTTTATAACGGGGGCTTGATTTAATGCTGACAGGGTTCTAAACCCTGTCAGCATTAGCGTTTTGCAAATTACCCATTATTTGACCCGAATTACTATTCAATTCATTTTAATCTTGACGTAAAAGCTACCATTTCCACAAAAAAATCATTAGAATTGTATTTTCTAAGACAGATTATACCAATAACCCTAAAACCAATATGCCTGACCAGTCAAAAACTACTATTCAGTATCTTTTTAGCCTCCCTGTAATTGTTGCCGCATTAGGTTATTTTGTTGATATTTATGACTTACTGCTTTTCGGAATCGTCCGAATACCGAGTCTTAAATCGCTTGGGCTAAACGACGAGCAAGTTTCGAGCGTAGGCACGAGTATCTTAAATTGGCAGATGGGTGGGCTACTGCTCGGTGGTATCATTTGGGGCGTTTTGGGCGATAAAAAAGGGCGTCTGTCGGTGCTATTCGGTTCAATTATTACCTATTCTTTTGCCAATATTCTTTGTGGATTTATCCCCGAAATTGGATTTATGGATAAATTCTTGGCGTATAAAATCTTGCGATTTGTGGCCGGAATCGGCTTGGCGGGCGAATTGGGTGCGGGTATCACACTTGTATCAGAGATTTTACCGACCCGTGTGCGTGCCATTGCCACCTCTTTTGTGGCGGGTATCGGTCTTTTTGGGGCGGTGGTTGCTAATTTTACCGTAAAACTCTCAGATAGCTGGACAACCGCTTACTTTGTGGGCGGGGCGTTGGGTTTCATGCTTTTGTTGCTAAGAGTTGGTGTTTTTGAATCGGGTATGTATAAAGATGTAAAAGAAAGAGCCATTGAGAAAGGCAATTTTATGTCGTTTTTTACGAATCGAGATAGATTTGTTCGCTACATGAAATGTATAGGTATCGGGCTACCAACTTGGTTTGTGATTGCGATTTTGGCGACATTCTCAAATGAATTTGGGGCAGTTTTTGGCATAGTCGAAAAAGTATCACCGGGCGATGCCATCATGTGGTGCTATGTAGGGCTTGCATTGGGTGATTTATCAAGCGGATTCTTCAGTCATGCACTTCATTCTCGCAAAAAAGCGGTGGGTTGGATGATGCTCTTTACCCTCATTTGCTCGATGATTTATCTTTATTCAGGAGTTCAAAGCACAACCACCCTTTATACATTATGTGGGCTACTCGGTTTCGGGATTGGTTATTGGGCAATGTTTGTTACGATTGGAGCCGAACAATTCGGTACAAATCTGCGGGCAACAGCCGCCACGACTGTGCCAAATATGGTGCGTGGAGCCGTAATCTTGATGACTACTTTTTATACAGGCTTCAAAACGGGGGTCTTGACGATACCCTTTACCGAAATCAAATTTCCGTTTATTCAGACCAGCCTCGTTACTTCGGGAGCAATCGTCGGAACAGTCTGCTTTATATTAGGTTTTTATTCGATTTTGACAATTTCTGAAACCCACGGGCGTGATATGGATTTTTTAGAGGAATAACCCCCAGCTTGATTGTGCGTAAAAACCCCTATCAATTATCGTAATTTAACTCTATGAAGCTCATGCACTATTGTTGTATCTTTGTAACAACAAAATAGCCATGAAAAATACCTCAGTGCATAAGGCTGGCTTCTCAAAAGCTGGCCTTTTATTTTAAGGATTTGTAGTTAATTTAGTTTAGGACTTGCCGTAGCACACCTCTTGTTTTAGGGAGTGTGCTATTTATTTGATTATTAGGTCTTTTACAAAGTAAAAAAACAAAGTTTGCACCACCGCCCAGATGCCCGCACTCACGAGCATGTGGCTGGGTGTAAAAAGTAGCGGTGTGAGCCCAGCTACGCCAATTAATCCAAATTTGCTCCTGACTTTCACCGCTAAACGATTGGTCTTCGTAAATTTCTTCTTAGGTTTATTGCTCTTAAAAAACTTGCCGATAAAAACACCAAAAAACATCAGTATAACAACCGTGAGCATCATACCGATGACGGTGCAGATGGTGGTTTCGCCGACCAGCGGACCAGCTACAAATTTTATCATACTTGCGGTAATGGTGGCGAAGTAACCTGCCCAGTTCATAAAAATTAGCGAATGATTGAATTGCGAATTAGTGAATAATTACTCAATTAGACAACGAAGCAATCATTTAAAATATTCAAGAATAATCTGATTTATCTCACCACGAATATTTTACCACTCATCATTTTTTTATTGCCATTTATCACTTATAAAATAATAATTTTACCAAGTATCTTGCATCGCATAGTACCTTTGAATATATTTGCATCGTTAATTCAGAAATAAAGTCGGTGAGGCCTCTGAGTTGGCAAATATGAAAAAGCTATTTACAAAATATTGATTATGAAATTACAATAAAATCCCAATAAAAAGATGGATTTAGAAAATGCTCAAGTACAGATGCGGAAAGGGATTTTGGAGTTCTGCATCTTACATATCATTTCGAGGGGCGAGGTTTATGCCTCTGAAATGTTGGAAGAACTCAATGCCGCCAAAATACTGGTGGTAGAAGGCACACTTTACCCTTTGCTTACACGCCTCAAAAATTCGGGGTTGTTAGATTACAAATGGGTCGAGTCTTCGTCGGGGCCGCCAAGAAAATACTACGTATTGACCGATACCGGTCGCCTTTTTCTCGACAACCTCAACCTTACGTGGCAAGAACTCGCCCAGTCGGTTCAGACCATAGTTTCGCATACCGAAGAAATAAAATCAAAGCAAAACAGCTAAAAGTTAATTGTTAATAGAAAACCGTTAGTCGTATTCAATTGACGATTAACCAAGACCTAAAAACGTTATGAAAAAGACAATACAAATAAATATAGCGGGGGTGGTGTTCAACATCGAAGAAGACGCTTTCGATAAACTCAGCGGATATTTGAAGTCGGTACAGCAATACTTTTCGGACTTTGAAGGTAGCGAAGAGATTGTATCGGATATTGAATCTCGGGTTGCTGAGAAGTTTTTGGCCAAACAGAAAGCAGAGAATCACTCGGTTGTAACCCTCGAAAACGTAAATGCCCTCATCAAAGAGATGGGGACTGTGGCCGACTTTGAGGCGATTCAAGAAGATGAAGACCTCAAAAAACAAGAAGTAAGAACCGAGAAACAAGAAACAAGAAGCTCAAAACAAGATTTTAAAAGTACGCAAACCGACACGATTCCGACCAAAATCTACCGTGATACCAAACGCAAAGGTTTGGGGGGTGTTTTGGCGGGGCTTTCGCACTATTGGCAGGTTGATGTAGTCTGGATTCGTATCCTTTTCTTGGTACTTTTCTTAGGGCTATTGCCAGCAGCGGGTATTTCAGGATTCTTATTTTTAGGATATTTTATCGCTTGGATTGTTCTGCCTCCAAACGCTAATCTCGAAGAAAATACCAATATCAAGAAGTTTTATCGAGATTCTGACAACAACGTAATCGGTGGTGTGAGTAGCGGTTTAGCGGCGTATTTTGGTACTGATGTAGTTATTTTTAGACTGATTTTTGTAGCATTGATTTTTGCTGGTGGACTCGGAATCATCCTATATATTATTCTTTGGGCGGTTGCTCCTACTGCACAGACCATTACTCAAAAAATGGAAATGAAAGGCGAAGCCGTAACGCTCGAAAACATCGAGACCAAAATCAAAGAAAGCAAAAACCCGGCACCAGCCGCTCCCGAAAGTGCCATAACCAAGCTTTTATTGTTTCCGTTTCGTTTGATTGGATTGTTTTTTAAGGCAGTCGGTAAAGTTTTAATGAGCCTTGGGCCAATCGTCAGAATATTCGCAGGGCTAATCCTCTTGGTGATTTCGGGTAGCTTGATGATAGGTTTTGTTGCTGCTTTGGGTGTTTTCTTGGGTGTTTCGACGGGCAATGGATTTGATTTTGGAGTACGTGGAAATATCGAATGGATTACGCAAGACATTCATCCAGCATTTGGCATTTTTGCCATCTTGGCTTCATTAATGCCGATAATCGCAATCGGAATGGTAGGTTTGATTCTGATTACAAATCGTAGATTGGGTAATCGTAGCTTCTGGACGGGTATCTTTACGGCTTGGATGGTAGGGGTTTTGGGGACGATAATCATCGCAACCAAATATCAACTCAACTTTGCTCGTAAAGGCGAAGTAGAAGAAACTAAAACATTTGCTTTGCCATCGCAAACACTCGTTTTGGATGCCGACAATAGCGAAGATTATGATAATAACAACGATTTTAGATTCAGAAATGAAGTAGATGTTGATATTGAGGGCTTCGAAGGCAACGAGATAAAAGTTGAACAGACATTTAGGGCTCGTGGACGCAACACCGAAGAAGCCAAAGCAAACGCCAAAAATATAACACATAAAATTGTTCAAAAAGATTCATCGTTGGTATTCGACCGATACATTGGTTTACCAAGCAAGGGGCGTTTTCGTCAGCAAGAATTAGACATCAAGTTGTATATTCCGTACAACAAGAAGTTTAAAATGACCGAGTACTTCTATAACCGAGTGTATCGCCACTGGGGCAATGACCAAAACTACGATGTAGATGGTGATGAAGTCGATAAGTTTACGTTTATGATGAAGCGTGATTCGGGCGTGGTTTGTTTGGATTGCCCTAAATTGACCGACGAAGAACGTGAATCGCTCAGACGTCACTACGACGAAGACGATAGCTACATAGATTACGATGTATTCAATCGCAATGGTGAGCATAACAAGACATTCACCGTAAAAGATTTTGATAAAATAAGTGTTGGTGGAGCATTTATCCTGAAAATCAAAAAAGGCGATACTTACAGTGTCAAGGCCGAGTCGAATGACAGAGATGAGTTAGATAACTTAGACCTTAGAGTGAGTGGTAGAGAGCTGAAGATTGAGTTTGAAGACGAGTTTAGATTCCGTGATGAAGACAGAGTAGTTTTCACGATTACGATGCCTAATTTTGAAGGAATTGATTTGAGCGGAGCGGCAAAGGCTAAAGTCTTAGGTTTTAAAGATGGCAAAGATGTTAGTATAAACTTATCGGGCGAGTCAAGAATTGCCATTGACATTGACGCAAATGCCATTGATTTCGATGCTTCGGGGGCTTCAAATGCCGAACTCCGAGGTAAAGCCGCCAAAGTTGATTTTGATGTTGCGGGTGCCAGCAAAATAGATGCTCGCCGCATGGATATAGTCAATATAGACGCCAATGCAAGTGGTGCAAGCCGAATTTTGAGAATTAAATGCCCCATCGGGGCTAAATATCGGCGGCCGACGCTCGGTAGATAGTCTAAATTCTATTAAAAAAGAGTTCAGTAGGAACGACACATTGAGTTATATATGTCGTTCCTACGGAACTCAAAATAGTAGAAATATGGCATCATCTACCAATATTTGACCCTTAACAGGGTCTT
>JALOLV010000013.1 GCA_025455785.1 Spirosomataceae bacterium
CTAAAATTTAAGGATTTAACAACCGGAAAAGACCTGCCCGATGTTTTGGATAAATGTGATGGATTTACGTGGGCAAACGATAACAAAACGGTTTTCTACGTTGTGCCTAATAAGTCGCTTCGCCCCTATCGAATCTACAAGCACGTTTTAGGCTCAAAAAAAGATGAATTGATTTATGAAGAAAAAGACGAACGCTTTAGCTGTGGCATCGGCAAAACCAAAACGGGTGATTTTCTCTTCATTTATTCGGGTAGCACTACCACAACCGAAATGCAGTATCTGAGTGCCAACGAGCCAAACGGCAAGTTCAAGGTGTTCCTTCCACGAGTAAAAGACATCGACTATTCGGTTGACCACCACAAAAACAAATTTTTTATTAAGTGGAAAGACAATGAAAACAAAAACTCTAAAATCTACGAAGCTCCGCTGACTGGTTTTGAAGATAAAAGCACATGGAAAGAAGTTATCAAACACGACCCCAAAGTCAAGATTGAGGGGATTGAAGTTTTTGAGAAGTTTTTGGCACTTTCGGTTCGTACAAACGGACTACGAGAAATCAGAATCATGAATTTGACCGATAACAAAGTCTCAAGTGTTAATTTCCCAGAACCAGTTTATAATGTTTCTAAAGGATATAACCCCGAATACAACGCCACAACGGTACGCTATACGTATCAATCGCTCAACCGTCCACGTACAACCTACGAGTACGACATGGCAACCGCAAAGAGTGTCAAATTAAAAGAACAGGAGATTCCGAGCGGTTTCGATGCTGATAAATACGAAGTAAAACGGCTTTTTGCTACGGCAAAAGACGGCGTGAAAGTGCCAATGGCGATTGTTTATAAAAAAGGGCTCGACCTCAACGGCAAAAACCCAGCTTTGCTTTACGCATATGGGTCTTATGGTGTAAATACCGATGCCAATTTCGATGCCAATGTTTTCAGTTTGGTTGACCGTGGATTCGTTTACGGAATCGCACAGATTCGTGGCGGAAGCGAAATGGGTGAAGAGTGGTATGAAGACGGCAAGCTCATGAAAAAAATGAATACTTTTACTGATTTTATCGCTTGTGCAGAGCAGCTCATCAAAGATAAATACACGTCATCAGAATACCTCGCTGTAAATGGTGGTAGTGCAGGTGGGCTTTTGATGGGTGCTATCACCAACCTCCGCCCCGATTTGTTTAAAGTAGTTGTTGCCGAAGTACCATTCGTCGATGTGATGAATACGATGCTCGATACATCGCTGCCGCTGACAACCCAAGAATACGAAGAATGGGGGAATCCGAACGAAAAAGAAGCATACAAATACATGATGAGTTAT
Source organism: Spirosomataceae bacterium (assembly GCA_025455785.1). GTDB lineage: Bacteria > Bacteroidota > Bacteroidia > Cytophagales > Spirosomataceae > JALOLV01. The sequence goes on from JALOLV010000013.1 coordinate 1,327, forward strand.
TCGCCGTATGATAACCTCAAGAAAGGAAATTACCCAAATATTTTAGCAACGGGAGGATTGAACGACTCACAAGTCGGATTCCACGAACCAACCAAATGGGTTGCTAAATTGCGTACGCTCAAAACCGATAAAAACCTATTACTTCTAAAAATAAACATGGATTCGGGTCACGGCGGAGCTACCGGTCGCTTCGATTATTTGAAAGAAGAAGCATTTAGGTATGCTTTTATCATGGATAGAATCGGCGTAAAATATTAATCGTGGGGCGAATCCGATGATTCGCCCAAAATTCAAAAAAGAATGCTTAACAATCTGATTAATACCCATTTCAAACCCATCGTTTCTTTAGATTTTACTGCCAAAAATACAGATTTACAACACATTAATTTGGCAAATACCGCCGATTTCAATGAGTATATTTTTGGGAAATTACTCGAAAATAATTCAAAAATCGGCATTGGCGGATACTTCGAGCATCGGGTTATCTATCGCCGTTCGGAACATTTCAATCGGGCAGATTCAGAGTCTCGTTCCATTCATCTTGGGATTGATATTTGGACAACCGCCGAGACCGAGGTTTATACACCACAAGACGGAATTGTGCATAGTTTTGCTGATAATAATAATTTTGGAGATTATGGGCCAACCATTATTTTGGAACATCAAATTGAAGGCAAAACGTTTTTCTCGCTCTACGGTCATTTATCGAGAAAGTCATTAATTGGAATTTATGAAGGCAAAATCTTTAGAAAAGGAGATTTACTGGCATGGATTGGGCATTTTCCCGAAAACGGTGATTGGCCGCCGCATCTGCATTTTCAAGTAATGAATGATATGTGTGGAATGAAAGGCGATTTTGCGGGAGTATGTGCGATTTCGGAAGTTGAAAAATACAGAAAAATATGTCTTAATCCGATGGAGTTTTTGAAGCTATAAAGTTGATTTTAACCCTGACAGGATTCTCCCTGTCAGGGTATATGACTATTATCCTTTGTAAGTCATCCATTTCCAAATTTCTTTCCAAGATGGCTTCTTGCCATACATCAAAATTCCAACACGGTAGATGCGGGCAGCCAACCACACCATAAAGATGATTCCACCAATCAAAAGTGCCATCGAAAGGGCAATCTCCCAAGCAGGTACACCACCCATCGTAACTCTCACCATCATTACGATTGGCGAACTAAAAGGCACCATCGAAGCCCAGAAGGCAATTGATGAGTCGGCACCAAACTGCACCGCCATTACCGAGAAAAGATAAGAAGCCATCAGAGGTATCATGACCGGAAACATAAACTGTTGAGTATCAGTCTCGTTATCGACTGCCGAGCCGATTGCCGCATAAATTGAGGCATAGAATATATAACCACAAAAGAAATAGAACAAGAAACAACCAATTATCAATCCTAAATTCATTGACTTGATTTGTTCTAACAATCTCGTTACGATGCTCCCTGCACTTTTCTCAATTTTCTTTGCATCAACTTTTGCTTTATCGCCAGCCTGCGTTTGCACTTGTTCTTTGACCATTTCGGTCATTTGTTGCCTTGGCATAAGAGATGGAGCTACAGTACTGATTGCCAAAGTCAGAAATATCCAGAGTGCAAATTGGGTAAGCCCAACCGCACCAACACCCAGAATTTTGCCCATCATCAGCTCAAATGGCTTGACCGATGAAATAATCACTTCAATAATCCGATTGGTTTTTTCTTCAATTACACCACGCATTACTTGCATTCCGAAACCAAGAACCGTTGAAAACATCAAAATCACACAAATCATCCCAACAATCATCGCTGCACCTTCGCTTCCTTTCTTTTCTTCGCCCGTCTCAGTAATATTTACCGATTCGGCATTAACGTTCACATTGGCATCTTCCAAGACTTCCTGCTTGATACCAGCTTTTTCGAGTTTGATGTCCCGAATTTTATTCTGAACAATAGACTCAATTTTGTTTTTAACATCGCCGACCGTTTTCTCCGAATAAATCTTCATCGTAGATGGCTCTTCAATGATATTTTCGGGAATATAAACTATCAAATCAGCTTGTTTTTTTAGCACTCTTGACTTTGCAGAGTCGAGCGAAGTATTGATAAATTCGTATTTGGCAAACTTAGAGTCCTTGAATTTTTCTCGGAAAAGATTAGTTTTATCAATGACCGAAACCCTTTTTTGCTCAATTGAGCTGACTGTCATGTAAATCACGAGCGAATAAATACCTACAATCAAAATAGGCATCAAAAGCGAAAGTACAATAAATGACTTTTTGGTTACCCTAACCAAATACTCGCGTTTGAGAACAAGGAGAATATTTTTCATAAAATTTGAATTGCAAATTAGAAAGTGAATAATTGGAATCTAACTAAGCCTCTGGAACTTCATTTACTGCTGATATAAAAATGTCATTCATTGATGGGATATTTTCGCCAAATGAACGAATTTCAATCACGTCAATAAGCCCTTTTATCAGTTTATTGACCGAAGTTTCGGGATTAAGTCTAATTGTAGATTTCATAAATCCATCTTCTTGCACTGCCGAACTCAAAACAGTAAAATCATTATTGCTGCCCAACTCGCCCTTATAATCTACGGTGTAGGTATGAGTCTTGTAGCTCTCTTTGATGTCGAGTTTGCGGCCATCCAATACTTTTTTTGATTTGTGAATCAATGCTACATAGTCGCATAAATCTTCGACAGTGTCCATGCGGTGAGTAGAAAACAAGATTGTTGAACCTTTGGCTTTGAGTTCTAAAATCTCATCTCTAATCAAATTGGCGTTAATTGGGTCAAAGCCCGAGAAAGGCTCGTCCAGAATAATCAGTTGTGGTTCGTGCAGAACAGTTGCCACAAACTGGATTTTCTGTTGCATCCCTTTCGATAAATCTTCGATATTTTTGCCCCACCAAGATTTAATATCAAACTTAATAAACCATTCTTTGAGTTTTTCGAGGGCTTCAGTTTTCGATAAACCTTTGAGTTGAGCCAAATAAAGAAGTTGCTCTCCTACTTTCATCTTTTTGTAAAGGCCACGTTCTTCGGGCAGATACCCGATTTGCTTGATGTGCTGTGCACTCAATTTTTCGCCATCAAAAAGGATTTTACCTTCGTCGGGTCCAGTAATTTGATTGATAATACGAATCAGCGAGGTTTTACCCGCTCCGTTGGGTCCGAGAAGACCGTAGATTACTCCTTTCGGAATATTTAGACTTACGTCGTTGAGGGCTGTATGCTCTGCATAACGCTTCACGACATTATGCACCTCCAAAATATTATTGCTCACGGATTTTAGTTTGGGTTTTGATTTGGATTCAAAAATCAGAAGTAAAATATCAAATATTTGTATAATTTATACAAAAGGATTTTTTGATAAATAAATGGCAAGATGAACGAGTTAAAAACTCGTTCTACAAAAAAAGCGACTTTTCGGAGTCGCTTCTAAATTTACAGATTTCGATAAGCCATGATTCCACCCAGAACATTGCGGACATTCGTGAAACCTTGAGCGTTTAAATACTCTTTGGCTCTTCCGCTTCTGGCACCGCTTCGGCAATGAATGATGATTTCTTGGTCTTTAAGAGGCTCTAATTCCTCCAAATTATCCAGTAAAGTTCCGAGCGGAATCAATTTACCACCCAAATTATCATCTTCGTATTCGTAATCTTCACGTACATCAATCAAGTTGATTGCAGCTCCGCTATCTATCAATTCTTTCAATTGTTCTACCGAAATATCTTCGTTAATTCCCATTTTTTTGTGTATAAATTTATTAAAAATTCGATTTATAATTGACCATCAGGGCTTGTAGTTGGGGCATTACCCGCCACGAAAATATCAATTGTCTCGCCCGAACGCACCTTACCCGAATCAGCCGTTGGCTTTTGACGAGTTACCGTACCATCAGAGATTCCATCCACAGGGCCTTCGTAAATGATATTGATTGAAAGGCCAACACCTTCGGCGGCTACTGTAGCTTCATCAACTGGTAATCCAACCAAATTGGGTACATCAACCATCTCGTCTCCGTAACCATCTGCAACAACAAGCGTAACCCTCGAACCTTTCGGAATCTTCTCTTTTGGTTTGATTTCGGCACCGTTATACTTTACTTTCAAGACCGTATTTGTAGCAATATCTGGCACGTATTCAACATCACAGATGAGTTGTAAGTTCAATAACTGGTTTTTTGCACTCGAAAGCGAGCGTCCGATAATATCTGGTAATGTAGCCAAAGGAGCCGACAATGAAGCTACTGTCAAGTAAATTTTTCGTCCTTCTTTTACGGTCGCACCCGCTTTGGGATACTGAATTAAAACAGTGAGTGGCTTTGCCTTTGGGTCGAAAATCGAATCGTTGATTTCGAAATCTAAATCTCTTTCGTCGAGGGCATTCTCCATTTCTTCGAGTGTCATACCCTTCAAATCAGGAACGGCTATCGACTGGCCGTGATTGGTACTCCACGGAAGATAAACAAAGAAAAAAGTCAGGAAAATTATAAGGAAAATCGCTACAATGATAGCGATATGTGCAACTACGTCAGTTTTGGTATTGGTATTAAATTTTGCCATTATTTCCTTTTGGGGTGGTTTTATTTGACAAAAAAAGTGTTTTTCATCGAAAATTCAAAAATAAGGACATTCTTATTACTTTCAAATGTCGTCTGGTATTCAATATTTGTGGTTTAAGCGTCTGATTTTGAATACATTAACTTCTTATTAACACAAAAAATGGCAAAATATTATCTGTAACAAATTTTGGAACAATAATTGTAAAAGTTATTTCGTAAGTATTTGTAAAGTTTCAAAGTTGGAATGTTTCAGAGTTAAAATAGTTTTCGGATTTGTCCAACTCTAAACCTCAAAACTATAAAACATGAAACTTAAATTTTAGCCCGTAAAAAATGAAAAAGTTAATTTTATTGTCGTCTTTTTTGATGACCTTTTTATTGAATGGATGCGGCGGAAACAGTGCCGATGAGGTCATTGACCCGCAGTCAGCAAAAGGATGTTATCGCATGAAACAATTATCGGCTACGACTACCATTCCATCAGACCGTAGGGTCTCGGTTTTGTTTCAGGTTTTGAGTTGCAACAACAACACCAGTGGAGTTTCGGGATTGAAAAGCGGCGATTTTCAGGTTTTTGAAAACAGTGGTTCGATTGATAGTGAGTCATTAGCGAGCTTCGACCCCAAACAAGTTCCGTTTTCGATGCGAACTTTATTGCTGTTAGATGTTTCGAGTAGTGTTTTGAATCAGATACCGCAAATCAAAGAGGCTTGCAAGGCTCTGATTGAGCAAAAATTGCCCGACCAATCGTTTGCGATTTATATTTTCGATAAAAATACTCGCCGACTCAGAGATTTTACGACAAGTAAAGATGAATTACTTATGGCGATTGAGCAGATTCCGACTAAAGATTTGGAGAATTCGACCAATCTCTACGGTGCAATCATGACAACCGCTAAACTCGTTCCGAGCAAATACACTGCTACCGAAATCTCGGACGGAAGTTTGATTATTTTTACCGACGGCCGCCACAATGCTGACCCGGGACTTACGCTTGAAAATGCTCGTGCGGCGGTGAGAGGCGTAAATACCTACGTTGCGGCTCTAAAAAGTAGTGATTTGCAAGAAGACCCGCTCAAACAAATTGCAGCAAGTGGCGAAAATGGCGGTTATTTTATCGCTGATAAAGTGGATGTTTTGAAAGAACAATTCTTGAATATTCAGAAACGAATCAGCAATTGGGCAAGTAGTTATTATTTGCTAAATTACCGAAGCCCAATTTCAAACCCACAAAATCGTACAAATACGCTCGAAATCAGAATCAAAGGAAACACTAATCGTGGAGCAGATAAAAGTATCTCAACCACATTTAATAGTTTCGGATTTAAGTAAAATACCAATATTCAAAATTGATTGAAAGAGAACCAAAAGCCCTAAAAGTTTTGGTTCTCTTTTTTGTTTTAGGATAAAAGCCCTAAATTCGGCCCAAAACCTACTTTTCAAATATTCTGATGAAAAAATTATCTATTTTAGCTTTATTCTCAACTCTGTTGGCTTGTCAAAGTAAAACCGAGCAAAATACCGATTCGACCCATACAGTTACAGCACCCGAAAGTGCCATTACAAAATCGTACTGTAATATCAAACAAATCAATGCAGATAGCACCATCGAAGTAGATATGATTGATTTTCTACAAGGTGATGCAGCCATTGAGGCCGCCCGAAAAAATGGTGAAGCGATACCTGATGTTTCGGCAAAAGGTGATACAACATATTCGGTAGCCAACGATTACTACATCGTAAACGACTCAAAAGAAATTACAAAACTATCGCTCGATAAAAACCTCGTTTTGGATGTGTATAATGAAGACATGGATGGCAAAAAAGCCGATGCAACACTTGAATTCGTTAAAAAACATCTAAAATTCGGTGTATTTATTCTACATCTAAAAGATGGAAAAGTAGTCAAAATCGAAGAGCAGTTTATACCCTAAGCAATAATTTTAGTCCAATGAGTCAGAAAACCACTGCTGGCGTATCACTTAAAGTAATCATTCTGGGGGTGCTTTTTGCGGCTTTTTGGGCTTCGGCTTCGGTTGCTGCCAAAATAGGCATACGGTCAGTTGAGCCACTGGTTCTATTCAATATTCGTTTTTTTATTGCCGGAATCCTGCTCTTGGGTTACGCAACATTTGTAGAGAAACAGCCTCTGCCAAAGGGTATCGAGTGGCGAAACCTAACCATTTTTGGGCTGCTCAACACTACTATTTATTTGAGTCTGTTTGTGTTGGCGATTCGTACCGTCGCTGCCGGCATCGGGAGTCTATCGACAGCAACAAACCCTTTGTTAATCAGCATTTTATCAGCTTTTTGGATTGGCAGAAAAATCAAAACTGCCGAATGGTTTGCAATCATTTTGGGAATCATAGGAGTCGGAATTGCGACCTATCCCCTACTTCAAAATAGCTACGCCGACGCAACCGGTCTTTTGATACTCTCCGGAAGTATGATTTCGTATTCGGTTGCCACGATTTTCTTTTCAAATATCCAGTGGCGATTTTCTCGCTCGGCCATCAATGGTTGGCAGGCATTAATCGGAGGAATTTTACTGATTCCGTTTACTTATTTTTCACATTCAAGAACAAACAACTTCGACTTAACTTTCTGGTTATCAGAACTTTGGCTCTCGATTCCCGTTTCGATTGTTGCGATTCAGCTTTGGCTTTATCTTCTCAAAATTGATGCTGTAAAAGCGTCGTTTTTCTTATTTCTATGTCCGATTTTCGGATTCATTTATTCGAGTCTTTTATTAGATGAACCCATCTCTTTTTACACACTAATAGGTACGGCTTTGGTTTTGGTAGGGCTGTATATCGGGCAAAGGAAAAAATGATTATTTAAACCATTTTTCACAAAAATTGTCTTATAATCAAATCATTAGGTTAAATTTATCGTTATTAGTTACAGACACAAGACAAAATAAATTAGTTGGTTATGCTACGGTCGTTTACAGTATTGGGATTCTCTGTTCTTACGTTTGCAATGGTTTTATCATGCTCAAAAATCGACGAAGGAACCGACCCAAAAGAAAAATCAAGTTTTGATTTGATGCAGGATAAAATCTTGACGGTTTCGTGTGCAGTTTCGGGTTGTCATTTATCAGAAGCCGACGGTACATTCAAACAACATGGACTCGTTTTGGCTGCTGGAAAATCTTATGCAAATCTTGTAGGAGTTGCTCCTAAGAATGTCAATGCTGTTTCCGATAATTTATTGAGAGTCAAGGCTTTCAAATCGCTCGAAAGTTTACTTTATCACAAATTACTTTTTGATAATAGCCACCATGCGGGCAAATCTTACGGTAGTCCAATGCCGCTCGGAATGGAGCTACTGTCGCAAGGTCAAATCGAATTTGTAAGACGCTGGATTGAGGCTGGAGCACCCAAAACCGGAAACGTGGTAGATGCGTCGCTACTCGATGATAAAACTCCGAGTTTAGCACCTTTTTCGGCTCTCGAAGTGCCTGCCGCTGGCACAGGTTTTCAGATGCGTTTAGAGCCATTTACTGTCAATCCTAATTTTGAGCGTGAGCTATTTGTTCGCAAAGCCGTGGGGAACACCGAGACCGTCTATGTCAATCGCTTCAAGATTTCGATGCGTCCAAACTCGCACCACTTTATCTTATACGGATTTAGAAACAACACTTCGTTGCCTCAAATGAACGTAATCAGAGACCTACGAAATCCTGACAATTCACTTAATCTCGTTACTTCGATTCAGATGAGTAATCATGTATTTTATTTTGGAGGAAGCGAACAGAGTATTGATTATACGTTTCCAGCCGGAACAGCCGTCGAGTTGGCTCCCAACCAGACTTTTGATATGAATGCCCATAATTTCAACAAAACTGATAAACCACTGACTGGCGAGGTCTATATCAATCTTTACACAACACCAAAATCAAATGTAAAAAACGTTGTTAAAGTTATTGACTTCGGCAATCAGAATATTACTCTACCACCCAAAACTCGAACAGTTGTTACAAAAGATTTTATATTTAATACCAATGTCAAAATCGTAACGCTCTTTTCGCATACCCACAAATTAGGCGAAAAATTTGAGATTTTGATTAAAGGCGGAGCCAGAAACGGCGAAGTCGTTTATACATCAACCGACTGGGAGCATCCATTACGCAAGGATTTATCCCCTTATATTTCGCTCAAAAAAGGCGAGGGGCTTACTTCGAGGATTACTTACAACAACACAAGCAGCCAAACAGTAAGGTTTGGATTGACAAGTGAAGATGAAATGGGTATTATTTTTGGATATTATTACGAAGAATAAAATATTTTTAATCCTTCAAGACCCGAGAGTGGCTTGAAGGATTTTTTTATTGCTTTGTGTAGTTAAGCATCCGGAGTAATTCGTCAATGTTGGTATCACTGACCGGAATCTCGTATTTATTGACTGTAACACTCTTGCCTCTTATCGACTCAATTTTATCAAGATTGACAATATAAGACTTATGTACTCGCATAAAATTCTTCGTAGGCAGTTTCTCTTCAATACCTTTCATGGTCGATTTTGTCAAGATAGCTTTGGTTTGCCCCGCCAAAAATATTTTCACATAGTCTTTTAATCCTTCGATATACATAATCTCTTTCATCGGAATCTTGACAAGCGAATACTCTACATTTACGAAAAAATAATCGGGTTGTTCGTCGGTTTTTTGTTGAATAACCGTAGGATTTATGTTATTCTTGGCCGCATTTTTTTTCTGAAATAAATCAAGGGCTTTATAAGCAGCTTTGGTAAATCTTTCGAGACTGACTGGCTTCATCAAATAATCTACGACATCTAAGTCATAACTTTCGACTGCGTAGTTTGAGTAAGCCGTTACAAAAATCACCATCGGTTTTTCGGTAAGACTCTGCAAAAACTTCGTCCCGAGCATTCCGGGCATCTGAATATCTAAAAACATCAGGTCGATTTGCTCTTCTTGCAGTGCAGCCATTGCTTCAAAGGGGTTTTTACAGGTACGAACCAACTCTAAGAATGGTATCTGACGGATATTCTCTTCGATGAGTTTACGAGCCAAATTCTCGTCATCCACGGCTATACAACGGAGCTTCATAGGTTTTAGGATAAATAGTTAATCCAAATGTAAGAGAAATTGCTGATTCAGAAAACTTTATTTCTACGAATCATCCATCAAGATTCGCCAATTTTTTTAAATTTTATTTTCATCTCAACTTCAAACCATTCATCACGCTTGCTAATCTCCAAACTATGAGCATTTGGGTAGAGTAATTCTAAGCGACGTTTGACATTTCTAAGGCCAATACCAGAGCTTTTGTCTTTGTCATCTGTTGATTCGGGTGCAATCTTATTTTTGATTTTATAGGTCAATTCATCCGTTTCGCAATGCACAAAAATATCAATCACGGGGTCGAGAATCATGCCCACACCGTGCTTAAAAGCATTCTCAACAAATGGAATCATCAACATTGGCTCAATCAATTGATTCCCAATATTGCCCTCCATTTTGAGATTAATTTCAACATCGTCTTCAAACCTAACTTTTTGAAGCTCAATGTAGTTTTGAAGGTATTTCAATTCTCTATCGAGCGATACCTGCGAATCATCGGATTCATAGAGCATATATCGCATCAATTCTGATAGCTTGATGGTAACCGACTCGGCATTTTCGGATTTTGAACGAATCAAGTAAACGATGCTATTGAGAACATTAAAAATAAAATGTGGGCTAATCTGCGACCTCAAAAACGATAATTCGGATTGCAATCGCTCTTGTTTCTCTTCTTGACGAGATTTATCTTGTTTTGTAAGGTAATTGATAAACCCATAAACAGCACTAATCGCCCCAATCATGATTACCGGAAAAACATTAAAAGCGGCGAATCTGCCCAGATTAAACGCTCTAAATTTGGGGTTTGGGTGCGGTGGAATAAATGCCTCTTTCAGAAAATATTGAAGACCAATAAAGAAAATTATTAAGGCTATCAGCGAAATAATATATCGCTGAACACCATACTTAGGCAATATTCGGGGCATAACCAACTCTGTATTGATAAAAAAAAGAGCAATACTCAGCAGATTTATCGGAAAAATAGCCTTTAGAAACTGTATAGTTCGTTCGTCATTGAAATCGGCATTTAGAAACGGTAATGAGAGCCAGATTCCGAAAAATAGAAACAAAAATGTAACCTTTGACAGACGCTCAGATGTCTCTTTTTTAGTATATGTACTCATCAGCATTTTTAGGTAGTTTTGATTGATTGAAAATTGCAGAGGTACAATTTTCAAATTGGAAATCCTATTTGAATGGAGCTTAAACAATTTACACCAAAATAGAATAGGTTTTATGATGATTCTGAACTTAAATTTAATAACTAAAAATAATACAATTTGAACTTAGCAGATTAAAAGGGCAAATACGAAGACAAAATTTGTTTTTTAGGGTATAAAACCACTAAAATACTATTTAATAAACATTCTACATTTAAAATCGGTTTTCATCTTCAAAGTATTGATTTTCATCTATTCTCCTAAATAAGTACAATAAACAATGACTTACTTTGTAAAGTGTTTTAGGGGTTGGCACAAAAGTGTAGTATTTGAAGAGTAAGCAATACTGCACTTTGTGTGCCACTAAGTAAAAATTGAAAAATAAAAATAACGATAACAACCAAACTGAAATGAAAAAGTTAGTCAAAAGTATTTTAATTTTGAGTCTCACAAGCATTAGCACTTTTGCCCAAATGGGAGGTCCCGGAGGTTGGGGTGGTGGCGGCGGCGACCGTCGTGCTGGTCAAAGTACTCAAATGGGTGGCTTTCCGGGGATGAGAAATCAGCAACAAAACCAAGAGGCTCTTGAGGTAGGTGATGGTAAAATCAAAGGTAGCTTGATAGATAGTCTCACGAAGAAGCCAGTTGAATTTGCTACGATTGCTCTCTATCGAAAAGCCGATAAGACAAAACCAGTTGACGGTACGATGTCGGACGATTTAGGAAAATTTGCTTTGAAAGACCTTCCAGACGGCGAGTTTTTCTTAAAAATTAGCTTTATCGGTTATGAAGACAAAATCATTAGCCTTCCGACAACTGCCAAGGCTCTCAAAAAAATGAGTTTTGAGAATATCGTGATGTCGCCTTCATCTAAACTTTTAGAAGAAGTAACCGTAACGGGTCAGAAATCATTGCTCGAAGACAAAGTTGACCGTTTAGTATTCAATGCCGAAGTTGATAAAACAAGCCAAGGCGGCAACGCTGGAGATGTTTTGCGTAAAGTTCCGATGCTTTCGGTTGATTTAGAAGGTAACCTTTCGATGCGTGGTAGCTCAAACGTAAGAGTTTTGATAAACAACAAGCCATCGACAATCATGGCGAGTAGTGTTGCCGATGCTTTGAAGCAAATCCCTGCCGAAATCATCAAAACTGTTGAGGTTATCACCTCGCCATCTGCCAAATACGATGCAGAAGGCACAGCGGGTATCATCAATATCATTACAAAGAAAAATAACTTACAGGGTATCACAGGCAATGTGAACTTAGCGGCTGGTAACCGTGGCTCAAATCTTTTTGGTAACGTAAACTGGCGACAAGGTAAATTCGGAATTACTACGAGTGGTGGTGGAAATATGTTCTACAATCCATCAGAAGTAACTGGTCTTCAACGTACTACGAGAGAATCAATCACAACGGTTACAAGACAATTTTCAGATAATTTTGACAACGGCTTGTTTGGCAATTGGCAAATTGGGTCTGATTATGACTTCAACACCAAAAACTCAATCTCAACAAGTGTTCGTTTTGGTCGTCGTCAATTCAACAATACGCAAGATTTTAGTTCAAATACAACCATCAATGACGTGTTGATTCGCTCAACAACCAATGATATTACTAACAAAAACCAAAATTCAAACGTTGATGCCAACATTGACTACATCCGAAAGTTTGATAATGCACAAAAAGAATTTGGTATAATCACTCAATTTAGCCAAAGCAATAGCGATAACAGCTTTAAATCGATTGGTGAAACACAGACAATTGAGAACCCTAACTTGGGAAATACCCGCGAATTGACTTATCAAATGGATTTTCAAACACCCATCTCAAAGTCTCAGTTGTTTGAAATAGGTGCAAAAAACATTTATCGCAATATCCACAACGAGTTTAAATATTTATTCAATGGGGCAATTTCGGAAGATGTTCGTTTACAACCCGATGATTTAGATTACTTGCAGAATGTAACTTCTGGCTATATGTCATACACATACACGAGCAGCAAGAAGTTTACCTTTAAGCCGGGTTTACGTTATGAATATACACTCAACGATGTTAAATTACAAAGCAAAGGCAACCTCAACGTAAAAGATTACGGTAACTTTATTCCGAGTTTGCAGTTATCTCAAAGCCTTGGTGGTGGTAAAACATTGAAAGCGTCTTACAACCGTCGCATTCAGCGTCCTTCTTTACGTAACTTGAGTCCAAACGTAAACATCTCAAATCCAGAAAACCAAACTCAAGGAAATGCCGAATTATTACCCGAATTGACAAACTCTTATGAGTTATCTTTTAGTGCATTTAAAAAAGCAACTTCGGTAAATATGTCGGTGTTTTTCCGTGATACAAAAGATAATATTACTCAAATCCGTACGGTTACAAACACGGGTGGAATCTTAACACAATTCCAAAATGCAGGAACTGCAAGAAGCTACGGTTTGAATATTTTCGGCTCGACTCGTATCACTCAAAAATGGCAAGTTAATATCGGAACAAACATTTTCTATCAAAACCTAAGCACGGGTACAGTTAGCAATAGTGGTGTGGTCGTAGATGGAAACTTCTTCTTGATGGGACAATTACCAAAAGATTGGGCTTTCCAAGCATTCGGATTCTTGAGAGGACCACAAGTACAACCACAAGGACGTCAGGCTGGTTTTGGAACATTCAATATGGGTGTGCGTAAAGACTTCAAGAAGAAGAATGCGAGTCTTGGTGTCAGTGTCGATAACCCTTTCACGAGAGGTTTAAGATTTGTAAGTACGTTTGATTCTCCATCATTCGGATTATTCCAAGAAAACGAAAACCTACGCATCAATCGTGGAGTTAGGCTTACGTTCAGCAAACAATTCGGTAAGATGTCGTTTGGTAGTAACAGAAGCCGTAAGCGTGTAAACAACGACGATACAAAACAAGATGATTCAGGAATGCAAGGTGGTGGAATGAGTCCAAGAAATTAATCTTTGGTCTAAATGAGCTATCTCAAAACTTTTGCGACAGCTCATTTTCACACGCTCCTCTCTATATTTAATCAGGTTTTGTTAAAAAATTGTTAATATAATTCATAAATGTACCAACAAAAACTTGTGTACGTATATTTAATGTAGATACATATTTTCTCAATCTTTCAAACCAAATTATTATCACAATGAAAAAAGTAACTTTTCTATTTGCAGCCCTACTTATTTCTGCGGTATCATTTGCTCAAAAATGGACACTTGATAAGTCTCATGCCAAAATGACATTTACAGTAACTCACTTATTGATGTCGGAGGTTGACGGCGTCTTCAAAGGTATCGATGCTACAATTACTTCATCAAAAGAGGATTTCTCAGATGCGGTTTTTGAATTAACAGCAGACTTAAAACAAGTAACAACAAACCAAGAAATGCGTGATGCACACTTACAAAGGGACGATATGTTTGATACTGCGAAGTTTCCTACATTGACTTTCAAAAGTAAATCAATTACGCCAGCTGGACCAAAAAAATTCAAATTGGTGGGTGACCTAACAATGAAAGGAGTAACCAAGCCTGTTACATTGGATTTGACTTTGATTGGAACTGGCAAAAACCGCCAAGGCAAAAACTTAGTAGGTTTTAAAGCAACTGGTACTATAAAGAGAACCGATTATGGTGTTGGTGCGATGCCATCGGCAGTTGTTTCAGAAGAAGTCGAGCTTCGTGCATCTGGCGAGTTTGCTCAGAACTAAGATTAATAATACAAATTATTTGAAAACTACTACTCAAAACCGAGTAGTAGTTTTTTTTTGAAAAAAATATAAATCTTTACAACCCTTTTAGATAATTTAGTGTCTTAAATCCATCATATCTACAAAAACAAAGAAAAAGTTATGAGCTCAACGAATTTACGCACAATTATACCTTTGGCTGGCAAAAAGAAAGTGCAGCCATCTGAGGTTCTCTATTTAAAAGCCGATGTAAACTACACTGAGGTCTATCTCAACGACGGCGAAGTTGTTATTGTATCTAAAACACTCAAAGAACTCGAAAAGCGTTTTTGCGACCACAATTTCTTTAGAACCCACAAGTCATTTATGGTCAATATGAAATACGTAACTGGTTTTAGGATAAACGAAGAGATGACCGTCAACGTACAAGACGAACACAAAGTAAGCCTATCGCGTCGCCGTAAGGATGACTTCCTAAAAATGGTTAGAACCAGTAGGATGGTTGCCTAAAAGTTTCGGATAAATACTTAGCAATCAATAATTTTAAATATATTTGCAACATGCTTGCAAATATATTTAAAATATCTTTTTTTCTTCTCATTGTCTCAATTACAAATCTGGTAATTGCTCAACAAAAAGATTGCAATTGCTTTGTTCACGGTGAAGTCATTGACACCGAAACCAAACAACCCATTGCAGGAGCAATCGTATTAATCAAAGAAAATAAAAAAGGTACTACCACCGATTCCAAGGGGCATTACCATATAGATAAACTGTGTCATGGCAAATACACGGTTATTAGCCGAATTGTGGGTTATAAAGAAACCTATTTTACGATTGACCTCAACCATAATCAAGAACATGAGCAAGATTTCAGCCTAAAAGAAGATGATTTACACTTGGACCATATCGAAATCAGAGCCGAAAAGATTGAAAATCAAACTCAATCAAAACGGGTTTTGGATGGACAAATGCTTGACCAAACTCGTGGCGAATCGTTGGGTGAATCGCTTAAACAAATTTCGGGAGTAACAACACTACAAACCGGAAGTTCAATTGCCAAACCAGTGATTCATGGGATGCACTCAAATCGGGTACTGATAATGAACAATGGGGTTAGGCAAGAAGGACAGCAGTGGGGAAGCGAACACGCACCAGAAATCGACCCTTTTGTGGCTAAAAAAGTAACAGTTGTACGAGGAGCCAGTGGCGTTAGGTACGGCTCTGATGCGATTGCAGGCGTGGTTTTGGTAGAGCCTCAAAATCTACCAGATTCTGCTAAAATTACGGGAGAAGTCAATTCGGTTTACTTCGCAAACGGAAGACAGGGAGTCATGTCGGCGATTTTGCAAGGCGGTTTCAATAAAATTGAAGGTTTGGGATGGAGGATTCAGGGAACAATCAAAAGAGGTGGTGATATTTCAACACCCAATTACCGCCTAATCAATACAGGAATTGCCGAACAAAACTTTTCGATTGCAACGGGCTATCGTTTCAAAAGATTTAATAGCGAAGTATTTTTTAGTCAATTTAACTCTAAAATTGGAATTTTTGCAGGCTCTCACATCGGTAGCATCACCGACTTAACCGAAGCCATCAAACGAGGTTCGCCACTTGAGGCTTACACACCAGACAAATTTTCTTATACAATCGACCGCCCTTATCAAGATATTCAGCATAATTTACTAAAATTAAAATCACAATATTCGTTCGTAAATGGAAATAAATTGAGCCTAACACTCGGTAGGCAATACAATTTCAGAAAGGAAATTGATGTTTTGCGTGGCGATAGAAACCTTGCCCAAACTTTTTTATTGACGACCTACACAGGTGAATTGCTCTTTGAGCATAAGCCAATTTTTAAAATAATTAACGGGACATTAGGTTCTTCGGCGATTTATCAACAAAACATTTCAACTGGCAGCAGTATCGAAGCCCCACGAAGCTCGACTGTATTGATTCCAAATTTCAGAAATTTTAGCGGTGGAATTTTCATAATTGAGCGATTTGTCAAAGAAAAATACCAGATTGAAGGCGGATTACGATATGATTTTAGGGATTTAAACACATTTTATATTCCGAGAGGACAACAACGAACCGCAACTACAAATGTACAGAATCAGAATTTCTCGGGAACGTTTGGCGTAACCTATAATATCAATGCAAAACTCAACGCAATCCTGAATATTGCTTCGGCGTGGCGAGCCCCAACAGTCAATGAATTGTTTAGCGATGGGGTTCATCACGGAGCAGCAAGTTTCGAGAAGGGTAATCCTAACCTAAGTCCAGAAGTAGCCACAAACGCCTCATTTACAGTTAATTATAAATTACAAAATCTCGAAACCGAGGTGCATTTTTATTATAATTCAATCAAAGATTTTATTTTTCTGAGTCCTACTGGTCGGCCAATTCTAACGATTCGAGGAGCATTTCCAGAATTCAATTACACCCAGACTAATGCGACTTTTAGGGGCTTCGACGTTACGAATAATTGGCAAATATTAAAAAATCTATCACTCAATTCTAAATTTGCTTACTTAGAAGCCCGAGATATAAAAAATGACCAATGGCTGATAATGATTCCTGCGAATAGGCTCGAAAACGGCCTCCGATTTGAAGTGCCAAAATGGAAAAGTAGCTTTGCAATCAGTAACTTGTATGTAGCACAACAAACAAGGGTACCTACAAAAGTTATTTTTGATATTCCACAGAATGAAATCATTTTTGCCGAAAACGGAGGCGACTTTGCCCCACCTCCCCCAGCCTACTCCATCTGGAATATCAATCAAAATTCAAAATTTAGTTTAAATCATCTGAATTTTAATATCAATCTATCAGTAAACAACGTCTTCAATACTCGTTATCGTGATTACCTTAATCGCTTTAGGTATTTTACTGATGAAATGGGAAGAAATTTTGCTATAAAATTGAAGTTAGAATTTTAAAAACATGAGTCAAACAAAATGCCCGATTGAGGCAAATATTTGACCCACAATAGGGTCATTTTATAATACGGGATGACTCATGTCTGTGATTATTTCTTTCTAAAAAATACCGTTATTGGGTTTCCCTCAAAATCGAAGTGTTCTCTTAATTGATTCTGTAAAAATCGTTCGTACGGTTCTTTGATGTACTGCGGAAGATTACAGAAAAAAGCAAACGTTGGCGATTTTGCTGGAAACTGCGTAATATACTTAATTTTTATCTGCTTACCTTTTAGTGCTGGCGGTGGGGTGCGTTCGATGATTGGCAACATCACTTCGTTGAGTTTTGAAGTAGCTATCATCTTGGTTTTATTTTCATAAACCTCCATAGCCTTCTCGATTACCTGAAAAATACGTTGTTTCTCAACCACCGAAGCAAAGATGATGGGCATGTAGTCCATTGGAGCGAGACGAGACAATATCTCTTTCCGTATTCTGTCGGCGGTCATGGTGTCTTTCTCGACCAAATCCCATTTGTTTACCATAATCACAATTCCTTTTTTAGAGTTGTGAGCATGGGCAATGATATGGACATCTTGGGCCTCAAGGCCTCTCGCAGCATCGAGCAAAATAACACAAACATCAGAGTCTTCGAGGGCTTTTATCGAACGCAAAACCGAATAAAACTCAATACTATCACCACTTTTACGAACACTCGATTGTTTACGAATACCGGCGGTATCGGTCAAAATAAAATCTTTTCCGAATAACTTGTAGTGGGTATCAATGGCATCACGAGTGGTACCGGCAATATCAGTTACGATGCTACGCTCACGACCAGTCAATACATTCAAAAACGAAGATTTACCCACATTTGGGCGACCTAAAATCGCAATACGAGGTGTGCCTTCGTTCGGGTTTTCGATGCCGTCTTCTTTAAAATGTTTGATAACTTCATCTAATAAATCTCCAGTACCCGAGCCATCTGTTGCAGAAATCGCAAACACTTCGCCATCCATCCCCAACTCGTAAAACTCCATCGCTGTATTTCTACGGTCTTCGGTTTCGGCTTTGTTTGCTACCAAAATGATGGGTTTTTTAGATTTACGCAGGATATTCGCAAAATCTTTATCTAAATCGGTCAAGCCAGTGTAGGTATCAACCATAAATAAAATTACGGTTGCTTCTTCGATTGCCAATTCAACCTGCTCACGAATTGCCCCTTCGAATGTATCCTCCGAACCAACGACATATCCACCAGTATCAATAACCGTAAAATACTTATCTAACCAGTACGCATGACCATAGTGGCGGTCGCGGGTTACTCCCGGCATATCGTCTGTGATTGCCACTCGGCTCTCAATTAATCTATTAAAAAATGTTGATTTACCAACGTTTGGTCTTCCAACTATTGCTACAATGTTTGCCATTTACTATTTAAGATTGTTTGAGCAAGTATTTTCGCTCATAAGTGAGCTTAGAAAAATTATATCTAAGCAAAAAGTTTGCAAAGGTACGGATTTTTAAGCCATTTTTGAAATGTTTCGTAATAATTAGCTGATTGTTAGTCGGTTACGCTCACATTCTGACAACAAAAAAACCCTCGTTCAGATTGAGGGCTTCTGACCTCACCCTAAATCCTCCTCCAAATGGAGAGGGATTTAAAGATGGAGTGGAATATCTAAATATTTTACAATCCAAAATCAAAAACGGCTCCCGTATAAACCATTCTGGTAATGGGTGCCGAACCATAAACATAAACCGCATTAGCGTTAGTTAAGTTCGTTCCGCCGAGTTTAAATGTAGTTTTTATTGATTTTACTGTGTAATTTAATTGGGCATCAAGTGTGCCAAAGGCGTTGATTTGCCCTTCATCAAATGGCATAAAATAGTTGTAGGTGCTATTCCAACGGTAATTTATTAAATAATTTAAGTTCTTGATAATCAACCCATTAGAACCAATATTAAATTTATGTTTGGGGGTGTTCCATCCTGCAATAAGGTCTTTTACCTCTGAGATATTTGCCCAAGTGTAATTAAAATATGGTCTTACAAAGCGGTTTCTAAAGTATTCGGCACTAAAAACTAAGCCTTGTGTCGTTACGGTTTTATCAAAATTTGCCCAAGTTTGTAAGAATCTTCCGCGTGTACGGTCGCTTGCTGGCTTTGCCCAATCACCGGTTTTAGTGGCGAAATCACCCGTTGGCAGAATCCCATCTTCTCGACCTTGAAGACGAATGATGCCAATAAAATCGTCATAGTTGCTTCGATAATAACTCAAATCGACCGATAGATAATCTACTGGATAACCTTTGTAGCCAATCTCCCAAGTTTTCATTTTTTCGGTAGTAAGTGGTTTGACTTCGATTGGTGCAGTACCCGCTGCATTAAGCCCTTTAAATCCACCATTGACATTCCCAATCAATAAAACCGAGACATAATCTAAGTAAATAAACTGGTCTAATTGAGCAGGTTGACGGTATGCTGTTGCGTAATTGAGTCTAAAAGCGTGTTTGTCTTTGATGTTATAAACAACCGAAACTCTCGGAGAAAATCTTGTACCGAAATTTCTAAAGTTATCGACTCTACCCGCCGCAGACAGAATCAATTTATCAGCATCAAAATCAAACGTTTGTTGAGC
>JALOLV010000203.1 GCA_025455785.1 Spirosomataceae bacterium
GGCTACCCAGTTCTTATCAAAGCCAGTGCTGGTGGTGGCGGAAAAGGCATGAGAGTCGTAGAAAATGAAGCCGAATTTGACGAACAAATGGACAGAGCCGTCTCAGAAGCCCTCCAATCTTTTGGCGATGATTCGGTATTTATCGAAAAATATATTACCAAACCCAAACACATCGAAATCCAGATTTTGGGAGACCACCACGGAAACGTTGTTTATCTCTTCGAGCGAGAATGCTCGATTCAGCGTCGTCACCAAAAAGTAGTCGAAGAAGCTCCCTCGGCAGTTCTCACTCCCGAAATCCGCAAGGCTATGGGCGAATGTGCCGTGGCAGTTGCCAAATCGTGCAATTATTACGGAGCGGGTACGGTAGAATTTATCGTTGATGAAGATTTGAATTTCTACTTTTTAGAGATGAATACTCGCCTGCAAGTCGAGCATCCAGTTACCGAATTAATTACGGGGGTTGATTTAGTAAAAGAGATGATTCATATTGCCGAAGGTAAAGAATTGAGCATTAAGCAAGAAGACTTAAAAATAATTGGGCATTCGATTGAAGTGCGTGTTTGTGCCGAAGACCCAGCCAATAATTTCTTGCCTGATGTCGGTCGTTTGCAGACTTACCAACGCCCGCAAGGCAATGGAGTGAGGGTTGATGACGGTATCGAAGAAGGTATGGATATTCCGATTTATTATGACCCGATGATTGCCAAACTTATCACCTACGGCAAAGACCGCAACGAGGCGATTGATAAAATGCTAAGAGCGATTGATGAATTTAAAATAACAGGCGTGGCCACGACCTTGCCATTTTGTAAATTTGCACTACAACACGAGGCGTTTTTGAGCGGCAAATTCGATACTCGTTTTGTGGGATTGTATTTTACACCAGAAGTTCTGAAACAAGAAGTAAGCAATACCGAACTCGAAATTGCGGCGGTGCTGGCAAGTGAGATTTTCTCCAATAAAAACAAAAGTGCCAAATCTACGTCTGTAACACAACAAAGTAGTAGTTTTTGGAGAAAAAATCGGGCGAAATTGCGGTAATTTGTAGCGATTGCTTAACCGAAGGAATGGAGACCAAAAGGACTTCATTCCTTTTTTGTTAATAGTTTATCCAAAAAAGATGTTATTTTTTTGATAATTTTAAGGAGAAGTGATTTATTTGCTACGTTTTTTAGATGAAAATACGCCCTGATGGAAAAAATTAAGGAAATACTCTCTTTTATATCGAAATATTGGAATATCGCTAAATCTACAGTTCTTGGTGCTTGGTGGTGGTTGCTTGATAAATTTTATATTTTGCTCACAAAAATTTTTGGTGAAGAAAGGGTCGATAATACTTTTGCAAGAATCACCCAAAGGATAGAATCAACCAAACATTTAATCTTATCTCGATTTGATACCGAGGGTCGTTATTTCCCAGTTATTCTAAAAATCTATAAATACACCCTAAATACCTTCATTATTGGTGTCATTTATTTGTTTTGTATCGAGTATAATTTTCTGTGGCTCACAGGGCGAATGCCGAGTATTGAGCAACTGACCAACCCAAAAGTTTCGCAATCATCCACGATTCTTACTGCCGATGGCGTAGAGATTGGTAAGTTCTTTACCGAAAACCGCACGACGGTAGATAGCAGTAAGATTTCTCCGTGGGTATTTAAAGCCCTCATCGCTACCGAAGATGTCCGTTTCTATGAACATTCGGGGATAGATTTGAGAGCTTGGGCGGGTGTAGCAAAAGGAATCCTGACAGGTGGCGAGCGTGGTGGTGGAAGTACGGTTTCGCAGCAATTAGCCAAAAATTTATACAATACTCGCCGCAGCGAAATGCGAGGGCTTTTGTATTACATCCCCATCGTCAAGACAATCGTTTACAAAACCAAAGAATGGATAACGGCAATTGGCCTTGAGAGGCGTTTCACCAAAGGCGAGATTCTGACGATGTACCTCAACACCGTCGATTACGGCAACAACGCCTACGGAATCAAAACAGCGGCACGTACTTACTTCAATAAAGAGCCTATCAAATTGACGATTGAAGAAGCAGCGGTTTTGGTTGGTTTACAAAAAGGAACAACGCTTTACAATCCAATTCGGAATCCGAAAAATGCGTTGAAACGCCGCAATACTGTGATTCAGTTAATGGCTAAAAATGGGGCAATTGAACAGGCAAAAGCTGATAAATTATGCGAAAAACCAATTGACCTCGATGTGAATATCGAAGACCCCAACGATGGTCAAGGAAACTATTTTAAAGTCGCTTTGGCAAAATATATTGAAAAATGGGCCGAGAAAAACGAAGTTGATATTGATTTATACCGTGATGGCTTAAAGATTTATACAACGATTGACTCTCGAATGCAAACCCACGCCGAAAATGCCGTAAATGAAAAAATGAAGCAATTACAAAAGGCATTTGATGGTGAATACAAAAATAGTAATCCGTGGAGATATGAAAACGGAGAGGAGATTCCGGGATTTATTGATACCGTAGCCAAACGGACAAACTACTACAAACAACTCAAGAAAAAATATAAAAGTAACCTCGATTCGGTAAATTATTACATGAATCTGCCGCATAAAATGAAGGTTTTTTCTTGGAAAAAACCCGAAGGCGAAGAAATGATGATGTCTTCGATGGATTCGATTCGGTATTACAAACGTTTCTTGCAGTGTGGCATGATGTCTATGGACCCCTACAGTGGCTTCATCAAAGCGTGGGTTGGTGGTATCAACTTCGATTTTTTCAAATATGACCACGTAAAACAGGGGCGTCGCCAACCGGGGTCGAGTTTCAAGCCAATCTTGTATTGTTCGGCTATTGATGGGCCGCTCAACCTTTCGCCTTGCGACCGCCGTAAAGATGAACCTTTTAAAAGTGAATGGACCGAAAATGGCGAAAAGAAAACTTGGGAACCCAAAAACGCCGACGGTGGTTTCACGTACTCTCAAATGACTCTCCGTCGAGCTATTGGTCGCTCAGTAAACTCGGTTGCGGCACAGCTCACCAATGAGGTTAAACCCAAAACAGTCATTGAATACGCTCAAAAATTAGGAATCAATACTAACAAGTTTAAGCCAGTTTTATCAATCGGTCTTGGTACAGAAGACGTCTCTCTTTACGAATTGGTCAATGCTTATGCGACATTTGCCAATGGTGGGTATCTCGTTGAACCAATGTTGGTTTATAAAATCGAAGATGCCAAAGGTAAAGTATTATTCGAATTTGAAACAAAAAAAGAGCTGGTTATCAAAGAAGAATCAGCATTTTTGATGCAGTATATGCTAAGAGGTGGTATAGAAGAACCGGGCGGAACTGGACGTGGACTATGGGGGTATAATTTTTTAGGCAATAACGGACAAGTTGCCGGCAAGACTGGCACGACCTCCAACTACTCAGATGCTTGGTACGTGGGTTTCACAAAAGACCTCGTTTGCGGAGTCTGGGTTGGCGGCGATGACCGCAGTATTCACTTTAGAGGAAGAATGGGCGAAGGCTCACGCTCGGCACTACCGATTTTTGGACGATTTATGGAGAAGGTTTACAATGATAAAAATCTTGAAGAATACAAACCGGGACCATTCCCTAAACCAGCCATCACAATCACCAAAGATTACGAAGGATGTGCGAGCTATGGAGGCGAAGCAGCCGAAGGGGATTCTACATCTGCACCGTCAGACTCAAATCAGGTAGTTCCGCCAGCCGATAACCCGGACATCGAAAAACCAGCCGAAGCCGTCAGAGATACCACAAAGAAAGGAGGTAATAAGTAATAAGTAATAGCTAACACTGAACGACCTAAAAAGCCGTTCTGCCAATATTATGGAACTTCTCGACCGAATAAAATCCGAAGTTGATATTCGGCAAGTTGCCCGAGATTTGGGTTTTGAGGTTTCTACCAACCGTCGAATGATTTGTCCGTTCCACGAAGAAGACACTCCTTCGATGGTTTTTTATCCGATGCCCCAAAACGAGTTCCATTGTTTCGGTTGTGGTAAACACGGCGATGTTATCAATCTCTACGCCGATGTCTGTGGCTTAGATTTTAAAACGGCTTTGCTTCGATTGGCTTACACCTACATACCCGGTTTCGGAGAGCCAATCCAGAATCCGAAAAAAAAGAAGATTGAAAAAGTAATCGTCAAGAAGAAACCCGAAAACGCTCCTTTTGAATTTAAAGAGTTGTTTTCGGTCATTTACGAAGATTTCAGAGATTTTTGTTTGGCTCAAAAACCCACACAATCAACCTACGATGCCGCAAATTACTTACGTAGCCGTGGCATTGACGATTGGATGATTCGGCATTTCAAGATTTTTGTCATTAAAAATTATGCCCAAGTAAACGACTACCTCAAAAACAAATACACTTTCAGAGATTTGCAGGATTGTGGCCTTGTAAACGACAAAGGCAATCTCATTTTCTTTGTTCATCCAATTATTTTCCCATTCTACCAAAACGATAGAATCACCTATCTGCAAGCTCGAACGATTGGTCCTCCTCCCGAAAAAACGAGTAAATATCAGTTTTTGGCGAATGTTCCGAGGCAGGTTTTCAATCTTGATTCGCTTCGTGGATTAAAACTAAACAGCCTTGTTTACCTGACCGAAGGAGCAATAGACTGCATGACTTTGACCAAAATTGGCAAAAACGCCGTGAGTTTGGGGAGTGTCAATACTTACCGCAAAGAATGGTCGAAGATTTTTAAACGTTATCGGGTAATTATTTGGTTTGATAACGATGAAGCAGGGCGAAAAGGAGCAAAAGACCTCCGAGAAAAACTCGATTTGGCCGGAATTTGGGTCGAAGAAAAAGAGTTGCAGCCCGATTTTAATGATATTAATGAGTACTTTCTGACAAAACAATGAGGTGGGCATAAACCCACCTTTTATGCTCTTAGCTTTTCTTCTAATTCTTTTACCAATGGTACCAAAATATGGTCTTCGACGATGGCGTGTTTGCGAAGTTCTAATTCAAACAATTCAACTTGGTTTAAGAATATTCGATACGGCAATGGCGTATTCTTAGAATTAGAATATTGCTGAATAATCTTGCTGACCTCTTTTAATTCATCTTCGATTGGTCCGTGGTCTTCATCAAATTTATCTATCGAATTATTCGACAAAAATGCTTTTCTTTCTTCATCCGAAAACTCCCCTTTTGAGAACGATACTAACTTTTTGATGTACGGAAAGAACTCTTTCTCCTCCATCTTGATATGCTCAATTAGCTTTTCTTTGTAAGCATTAAAGAAAATAGCGAGAGCCGTCAATAACTGGTGAGTCTGCCCGTATTTACTGAAAATGTGCAAGAGTGATTGTTCAATTTCGGGCAATTTCTTGGTCAAATAAAAACGGTGATTGGCTTGTAAAACCGATACTACCTCACTGATAGAAAATCTACGGATTGTCTGATATAAAGCCTCTTTGTCTTCGTTGTAGAGTTCGAGAGCGTATTCGAGCAAATCGCTGCCCATTTCTCCATAATTCATCATCGAATCTAAGCCAGACGCTTCGATTCTATCGGTCAAGTTTTGCGATTTTATTGTACTTCTCACCAAATCGTCATAAATTCTTGCTTCCATTTTATGCTATGCTTTTATTGTTAAATATCGTATTATTGTCGAGTTAAGTTGTGAGCGACCGAATAAAAATCAAATTTCTTGGTTAGTCCCGAATAAATTTATGAGTAATGTCATAAATATAGAAAGTTTTGGGACAGAAAAAAAACATTTTCGATTGATTCAACTTATATTAAACGAAAAAGCATTGACCATAATTTGACCAATGAAAAGAATTTATTCTATCGACCTCATCCGTGGATTAGTCATGCTTATCATGGCAATAGACCATAGCCGAGATTTACTTCATGTCGATGCCCTGACCCAAGACCCAACCAATCTAACTACCACGACAATCGGGTTATTTATGACACGCTGGATTACCCATTTGTGTGCCCCTACTTTTGTTTTTTTATCGGGTGTTTCGGCATATCTTTCGTTCAAATCCCTAAATAACACTACCGAAAGCCGTCGATTCTTATTAACGAGAGGTATCTGGCTCGTCGTTCTCGAATTCACCATTATTTCGTTCGGTATCTGGTTCGATATTCTGTTTCGTACATTTCTATTCCAAGTCATTGCCGCCATTGGTTTTGGGTTCATCATTCTTTCATTTCTGCTTAGATTTAGCCCAAAAACACTCGGAATCACTGGTTTAATCATCATTTTTGGTCATAACTTAATTCCATTAGACAATCTCTCGATTCTGAAATCAATCGTCAATTTCTTTTTTAGTTTTAGTTTTATTCAGATTACCCCAAACACATCGCTCATCATCAATTATCCGATAGTTCCGTGGCTCGGAATAATGCTCGCTGGTTTTGGGTTTGGAGGCGTTTTTGAATTAGACGAAGCCAAACGCAAATCAATTTTATTGAAAGTCGGCTTTGGGGCTATCTTACTCTTTATCCTAATCAGATTTACGAATTTTTATGGAGATTCGGCTTTGTGGTCGCCCCAAAAAGATACCATTTTTACATTTCTTTCGTTTATCAATCTTACCAAGTACCCACCATCGTTACTTTATGTTTTGGTAACGCTCGGTATCACAATAACTCATCAGCACCTACGGCAAAGTGCCATTGTTTTATTATATCATCCATTGGTATATTATTCACCTAATCATGCTCATAATGGTATTTTGGCAAGGATTTAAGTGGGATGACCTCAACTTTGGCACTTTCGGCTTTGGGCGACCACAGAGTGGTTCGGGAGTGCAACTATCGGTTGTATATTTGATTTGGTTTATAGTTATTCTGATACTGTATCCGTTATGTAAATGGTATGCCAAGTATAAATCCGAACACCGAGATAATAAACTATTGCGGTATTTGTGATATTTTTGAAGCAAAATCTCGAATCTCATCAATGAACAATATTCATCAGGTTTTAAG
>JALOLV010000525.1 GCA_025455785.1 Spirosomataceae bacterium
TAACATCATACAGTTTGGATAGCCGAATAGTTCGTTATCAATACCAGCATAACCTGCCGCCATACTGCGTTTTAAAACGATTACAGTACGAGATTTATCCGCATTTAGAATTGGCATTCCGTAAATCGGACTGGCTGGATTATTACGAGCCGCAGGGTTTACTACATCGTTTGCTCCAATCACCAAGACGACATCGGTCGTAGCAAATTCGTCATTGATTTGCTCCATTTCGACCAATTTATCGTACGAAACGTTGGCTTCGGCAAGTAATACGTTCATGTGTCCAGGCATCCGTCCTGCAACTGGGTGGATGGCATATTTTACTTCGATTCCACGAGATTCGAGAATTGACTCAACTTCGTGAATGGTATGTTGAGCTTGTGCTACTGCCAATCCATAACCCGGAATGATGATGACTTTTTGAGCGTAATTCAGCAAAATGCCAGTATCCGAAACCGTCGTTGGTTTGATAGTTCCGCCACTGCTCGAAGTATCGGCAGCCGCTCCGCCACCACCAAACGAACCAAATATAACGTTGGTCAATGAGCGATTCATGGCTTGGCACATGGCAACTGTTAGTAAAGTACCAGCCGAGCCTACCAAAATTCCTCCTGTGAGCATTACTTGGTTATCGTACAGGAATCCACCAAAAGCGGCAGCCAAACCCGTAAATGAATTCAATAAAGAAATGACAACGGGCATATCGGCACCGGGCATATCGGCACCGCCAATTGGAACAACAAACATGATTCCGTAGAGTAATGACAATGCAAAAATCAGGTAGAAGACGGTCGAATTATGCGGCTCAGACCAAAGCATTAATCCACAAAGTCCAAACACAACAACCATAATCACGATATTGATTATATGGTGAGCCGGTAATCTAAACGTTTTTTTCATCAACTCCTGCAATTTCGCAAAAGCGATGATACTACCCGAAAACGAAACGATACTACCCGAAAACGAAACTGTCCCGATTACTAAACCAGCTAAAATTGTCAGAAGAGTTGCCATATCGGCTTCGCCACCGTGTTGGAGATGCCCAAATTCTACAATCGAAATCAGTGCAGCACAAGCCCCGCCCATTCCATTAAAAAGACTTACCATTTGAGGCATGGCGGTCATTTGTACTTTTTGAGCTGATAATGTACCGATGATTGTTCCGATGATAATGGCAGCAAAAATCCAAATGTAATTTCCAATTGGCTCGCCGGCTTCGTTGCGGTGCATAAAAATTGTTGCAAAAATGGCAATCGTCATACCCGCAGCGGCAATGAGGTTTCCCGACCGAGCCGTTTTCGGATTGCCGAGCATTTTAAGACCTGCCACAAACATAATGGCAGCTATCAGATAAGCTATTTCTAAATAATCTTTGAGAAGTTCTAAGTCCATTTTTTGAAGAATTAACTCCTTGCCGGAGTAGGTGGCAATTACTTTTTCTTTTTAAACATTTCTAACATTCTATCGGTAACAACGAAGCCGCCGACAACATTGAGCGTACCAAGTACAACTGCCAAAAAGCCCAAGATAAGAGCCACAATGTTGTTTGGGTCGGCGTGCCCCATGACGATGATTGCTCCGATGATGACTACTCCGTGAATGGCGTTTGCCCCCGACATCAAAGGGGTATGTAGAGCCGATGGAATCTTAGAGATGATTTCTACCCCAACAAAAATGGAAAGTAGAATAATATAAATCATTTGAATATGATTGCCGAGGAATTGAATGATGCTGTTCATCTTAATAGAGTTAATTGTTATCCGTTAATGGTTATTCGATTCATCAATTAATAGGAATTTTCGATTAACTATTCACTAACGACCGAGGATTTTTTTCGTCATTTCATGAATCAGATTACCTTGATGCGTTATCAAACTCCCTTTGGTGATTTCTTCGTCTCCCTTTGGTGATTTCTTCGTCCAATTCCCATTTGAAGCCATCTTTGGTAGCTAAATAATTCAATAATGTACTGATATTGACCGCATACAGCTGACTGGCGTTGGTGGGCAGAAGAGAAGGTAAATTTGATTCACCAATAATTGTAACGCCGTTTTTGACAACCGTTTTATTGATTTCGCTCAATTCGCAGTTACCGCCCGATTCGACCGCCATATCAACGATTACCGAGCCAGCCTTCATACTTTTTACCATTTCTTCGGTTACGAGTACCGGGGCTTTTTTGCCGATAACAAGGGCGGTTGTAATTACCAAATCGGCATCTTTGATTTTGTCTTTGATGAGTTGTTGTTGTTTGGCCAAAAATTCAGCCGAAACTTCTTTAGCATAACCGCCCTCCGACTTGTTGGCGTCTATTCCTTCAACTTGCAAGAAGCGTCCACCGAGCGATTCTACCTGTTCTTTGGTTTCTGGCCGAACATCAGTAACTTCAACCACTGCTCCGAGCCTTTTGGCGGTGGCAATGGCTTGAAGCCCCGCAACACCCGCCCCAAAAATTAAGACTTTTGAGGGTTTGATGGTGCCAGCGGCTGTCATCATCAATGGAAAGATTTTACCCAAAGCGTTTGCTCCCAAAATTACAGCTTTATAACCTGCCAAATTGGCTTGTGAACTGAGGGCATCCATTGGTTTGTGAACTGAGGGCATCCATTGGTTGAGCCTTTGAGATTCGAGGAACGGCATCCATCGAAAACGCCGAGATTTTCTTCTGACAGAGTAAGTCAATGACTTCCGGAATTGTGTATGCGTACAAATACGAAATCAAAACCGAGCCATCTTTGAGCATTTGGGCTTCTTCGAGGGTTGGGGCGTTTACTTTTAGTACAATATCGGCTTGATAAACTTGAGATTGACTTGCAACTTCGGCACCGGCTGAGGTATAATCTACGTCTGAAAAATTTGATTTTTTGCCAGCGTCGGCCTCGATAATTATATCAAAACCATTTTTTTTGAGGGATTTTATCACGTCTGGCGTAAGCGATACCCGATTTTCGTAGTTCTTATTTTCTTTTGGAATTCCTATTTTCATTCGTTTATGGTGGTTGAGAAGAAGATATTCCAAAAATAGAAAAAATAAGATTAATCCAATATTTTTTTGTATTTTTTATTTTAATTCGATAGGAAACTACAAAAAAAGTGGCTGCCGAATATCAGCAGCCCTTTCTCGAAAAAGCTATTACTATAATTAAAATCATTGACGTCGGTATTCTCTTTCTTTGGGAGTATCGTTAGACCGTCCGTTTCCGTATCTTTCTTCATAACGACTCCTACTATTGTCATTATTGTTTCGCTCGGTTGATTGAGAATTACCTCTACTATTTCTTTCATTTATCTGACCATTTCGATTTTCGTTAGAGCGGCCTTCGGTACGATTCTCTCGTGAGGGTTGCTCCTCTACACGGCTATTTCGGTCTTCTTGTCTTCTTTCTTCGACTCGTGTATCTTTTGATTGTCGGTCGTTATTGTTTCTATAATCTGTACCACTGTCTCCGTACCTATCGTTTCTTGATTGACGTTCGTTTTCATAACCTCTTGGGTTGTTGGTACGATTATTCCGATTTTCAAATTCACGGCTACGCTCATTATTACGGCGGTCGAAATTTCTATCACTGTAGCGGCGACCCCAATCATTATTCCGTGAATAATATCCCGAACGCTCATTGCCAAAGCCTCTTTTATCGAAACGATAATAATCGTATCCACGACGGTCGAACCAAAAATTATAACCTCTAAATGCTTTTCCTCGTGGAGAAAACCCGTAAAATGAACGGTCGTTATCTAATATTTCGAAGCCTATGCGGCGATTCAGAAACCGGATATCATCCCAGATTTCGTCTTGTTCCCATCCATCAAAGAAACCATCAGATGCGTAAGCGTATTCTTTACGTTCGATTCTTTCGAGGTCTCGGTAGAGCCTATTTGCCTCCCAGTTTGTGATTGTACCGTTGCGGATACCATTCGAGATTCGGACACGAACATCCCAGTGCCAATCGAATTGTTCGTCATAATAATAAAATCTATCGGCACGATAATCATCATATCCATCATAAATTCTTTGGGCATTGGCAGCAATTGCAACTGCAATCATCATTACCA
>JALOLV010000204.1 GCA_025455785.1 Spirosomataceae bacterium
ACCGTTCCTTGGGGTCGAAATCTTGATGAATACCAATCAATGTTTAAACTTGTTGATGATGATTTAAATAAAAAAATCATAAGTTTTGGTGATGGACCCGCAGGTTTTAACTCTGAGATGGCAAAACTGAATCGAAGAGTTATTTCCTTAGACCCAATTTACCAGTTTACTAAAGACGAATTAACACAACGCATTGCAGAAACCAAAGAAACTATTCTTTTACAAACACAGAAAAATCAAGACAAATTCGTTTGGAAAAGTATCAAAAGTATTCAGGAGTTGGAGCAAATCCGTATGAATGCGATGAGTAACTTTATTGATGATTTTGAATTAGGCAAAACTCAGGAACGATATATCTATCATGAGTTACCAAATCAAACTAATTTTGAAGATTTGTCATTTGAATTAGGATTAAGTTCTCACTTCTTGATTTTGTATTCACAACTTGGTTTGGATTTTCATATCAAATCAATAGCTGAGATGTTAAGGATTTGTAAAGAAATCCGAATTTTTCCTATTGTAAATTTGAATGCTGTTAAATCAGAGGTTTTAGATGGAGTAATAGACTTTTTTCAAACAGATTTTATTGTTAGTATTGATTCTGTTGATTATGAATTTCAGAAAGGTGGAAATCAAATGTTGAAAATTAAAAGAATGAGTGAATAGCGGGTAAAAATTTACCCAAATATATAAAGTAAGTGGCCTTTGTTCTTTGCCTAACTTATTTTGTACAAATGATTGTCGTAAAAAAATGGAACGCTGATGACTTTGATAATTCGTGTTGGAGCATCAGCATTCTATAAAATTTATTACAATAAAAATACGCTCCGCTTTGTAACACACAAAATACTGATTATCAAATAGTTACAAAAACTCAGCAAAATATATTTTATTTTTCTTCTCTAAATGTGTGATATGTCTTTCTCAGATACGAATCATTGGTAAAATTCAATAAAATAGATTTTACTTTAATGAAAATTGTATTCAGAATCTTGGTTTTTAGTTTCCTTTTTTGTGGAGGAATCAGTGTATATGCCCAAAGTATTTTAGAAACCTACTATAAAGGCAACAAAGACTCACTCACCAAAGACGCCACCCAGTTGATTCAGCTTCGAGAGCCAACTTTTAAGTCGGTGAGTAGTCATAACGCAGAGTCTATCAAAGACTTGGGTTTGGAGCAGCCCAATCGTTTTCGGAAACACTTCTTCAAGGCTCGCGACGGAAAAAAGATATTTGCTTATTATTTTCCTACTAAATCCCAAAATACCATAGTTTTGATTCATGGAGTAGGCACTACGAGTTACACATTCAACAAAACAGCAGGACTACTCCAAACCGCCACCAATGCCAATGTTTATGCAATTGATTTACGTGGTCACGGAAAATCAGACGGAGCAAGTGGTGATGTAGATTACATCAATCAGTACGCCGATGACTTGGCTGATGTTGTCGCTGCCATCCGTAAAAAACAGCCCAACGGTAAAATCATCATTGCGGCTCATTCTATGGGCGGAGGCATCACATTCAATTATCTTATTGCTCAGTCGAGCCATCAAATAGACGGTGTTTTGATGTTTGCACCGCTTTTGAGCCAGTTATCGCCTGCCATCAAACAGCCTCAACGCACCAAAGGCGACACAACCGAACCATTCATGAAGATTCACATTGAGCGAATCATTGGCCTAAAAATGCTGAACGAAATCCAAAATACCAGCCTCAATCATTTGCCAGTATTGTTTTTTAATAAACCCACCAACGACCTGCTAAGAACCTACTCGTACAGAGCTAATCAAAGTATGTCGCCCGAAAACCACAAAATAGGTCTAAAAGCCGTAAATATTCCGTTTTTGGTATTGATTGGCACAAAAGATGAGGCTTTTGATGCAACCATCATGAAGAAAACCGTCGAAGCCAATAGCAAAGGACGTTGCGAAATCATCGAGGGTTATAGCCACAATGGCATCCGTCATGCCCCAGAGGCTTATCAGTTGATTGGAGATTGGTTCAAAACGCTAAAATGATGGAAAAAGAGGTTCAAAATAAAATATTTGAGGAGATTTTGTCTGAACACAGGGGGGTGTTTTTCAAAATAGCCAAGACCTACTGCAAAGACGAAACCGACCGCCAAGACTTACTGCAAGAAATGATGATAAACGTTTGGCAGGCGTTGCCACGCTACAAAAGCGACTTCAAACTTTCTACTTGGCTTTATCGGATTTGCCTCAATGTAGCCATTTCGTCTTATCGCAAAAATGCGGCCGTGCCTCTACATATCCCGATTGAAGACGACGACAATCAAACCATTGTGGAGCATCAAGAGGGCGATAAACAACAACACCTTCAAATGCTCGAAAAATTTATTGATGAGTTAAAAGACTTAGATAAAGCCTTAATGCTCTTGTATTTGGAAGACAAAAGCCACTCCGAGATTGCAGAAATTCTCGGAATTTCGCCCTCGAATGTTTCGACAAAAGTGTTGCGAATCAAAGAAAAATTAAAACAACGGTTTTCAAAATTAGACAAATAAAATGGAAGATAACGAATTGAAAGTTCTTTGGGCATCTTACAACGAAAAAGTTGATAAAAGCCTACAAATCAGTCAGAAACTATTAGATAATTCGTCTGATTTGAGAGTAAAAACGCTCTTAAACTCAATGAAACCAACCAAAATTGCCCTCGTGATTGTGGGCCTCGTTTGGGTGTTTTTCATAGATTCTCTCGTGATTGATACCTTTGGCGAAGCGAGCCTTTTCTTTACAATCTCGGCGGGGTTGCAATCCGTCATCAGCAAAATCGCGATTGGGGTTTATATCTATCAATTAGTTTTGATAAATCAGATAGACCTTACACAACCACTCGTTTCGACCCAAGAAAAACTATCAACGCTAAAAGCCACGAGTTTGGGCATAGCCCGAGTATTGTTTTTGCAATTACCACTTTGGAGTACTTTTTACCTACATGATGCCCTCTTTGTCAGAGAAAATCTCCTTTGGCTGGGTTTTCAACTTACCATAACAGCTGACTTAACTTGGCTTGCGGTGTGGTTGTTTTTTAATATTAAATACGAAAATCGCCACAAAAAATGGTTTAAATGGCTATTTGACGGAAAAGATTGGACACCCGTCATTCAGTCAATGGAAGTTTTAGCAGAGTTGAAAGAATTTAAGAAAAATTGAGCAGAACAAAGATGAAAAAGCTATTTTTAATTATCCTAAACATTACATTTTTTAATGTCCCCTCATTAATCGCCCAAGAAAACCGAGCTTTCAAAATCTATGGAATAATGGGCGTTTCGGTCAATCAATTCAAAACAAAATTCAACACCAATCTTGCCCCCGAAATCGTTTCATTCAATGCTGGGGCAGGGGCAAAATATTACTTTGACCGTTTTTTCAGTGGTTTTGAGTTTTTTACCTCAAACGGCACAAAAGCCAACAATTCTAAGCGAATTGATTTTGATGGATTCAACTCTTCGGTTTTTGCGGGGTACAAATTCAAAGTACATCCTGCAATTACCATCGAACCTGCCATAGGGCTGGGGATGTCGCTTAACAAAAGCCTCATTTATGATACCGAGCGAGCCGAAACCCATGCTTACAGCAAAAATAAATGGGTGCTTAATCCATCGCTAAGTACCAATTACTTTGAAGACCAAAGGGTTTATTTTGGCATCAGGTGGGGATACAACTACGCTCCAAATCCCGACAGCAAATGGCTCAATGAAGCCAGCAAAAAAGCCAGTATTTTTGCCGATTATATCAACAATTTTTATGTTCAGTTGCATTGTGGCACTCACTTGTCGTTTGAAAAGAAAAGGAAGTGATAGCAATTAATATTTTCTCAGAAAAATCATAGAATTTATAGTCTGTAAAAGCCAAAAAAATTATGAAAAAGAGAACTTTATTGCTCTTATTGAGCATTTTGGCTCTACTTAGTTGCAAAAACACCAACGATGCCAAGCCCTCAAACAAATACTACTTAACTGCTAAATTAGACGGCAAGCAAACCGATTTCTCAACCGAGTTTGCGGGTTATAACTGGACCCAATCTGCTCCGTACAATCTCATTGTGACTGGTTATCAAAACAAAAATTTTAGGCTACCCGCCATAGATATAGAGGTACAAAATGCCACAAATACTATCAAAACAGGCACTTATATTGAGCCAAACCAAGAACGGCTATGCCGATATGCAGTCTCGACAAATGAAGTTTATACGGCCAATAATAATGTACTGAATGATTTTGAAGTCAAAATATTAGAACTGACCAATAAAGATGTAAAAGGCACTTTTGAAGGTACAATTACCGATTTCAAGACAAAAATATCAATCAAAATCACCGAAGGCAGATTCTATGTACCTTTTGACTAAATAGGTGGTTCTATACTCAAAGGTTTTAAGGAGTTTATTCCAATATTTATTTTCGAAGAGAGTTTCAGATTTTCGCAAAATAAATGAAGGAACTGCGGGTATTTGGAAGAAAAAATTGCAATAATTTAGTTTTAAGATAGTACAAAACTATTTTGAAAATTTTGAATTCACTATTAAAGAGCATTCCAAAAATTCTTCACAATTAATTTAAAATGGACTTTATTCTTGATAAATACTTCAAAAACCACTCATTTTCTCCAATTTCGGGAGGAGCTACAAACGCCGAATTATTTAAAATAGGGGTCGAAAATGGAGAAACCTATATTTTGAAGAAGAGTTCCGACCTAAAAAAAGACTTTCAGAATTATCAATGGTTGACGGGTAAAATACCTGTACCACAAATTGTATTTTTTGAACATTTGGAGCAGTATGACTACCTCTGCATGACCGAGTTACAAGGCCAATCTCTTGATTATTACATCAATAAAATTGATAAAAGACAAATCGTAAAGTATTACGCTCAATCGCTCAAATTGCTTCATTCTTTAAAAATTGATAGCGAAGCCTTGGTGCAAAACCTTGATGAAAGGCTCGCAGAGGCAGCATACAATATTGAAAACAATTTAGTTGATATTTCACAACTTCAACTCGAAAACCGAGGTATCAAACCCGAACAATTATTTAAGAAACTATTGAGTATCAAGCCTTCAGAATCCGATTTGGTTTTTACCCACGGTGATTATTGCTTAGACAATGTGATATTCGACAACGGTAAATTGAGCGGCTTCATCGACTTAAACAATGGAGGCGTTGCCGATAAGTACCAAGACATCGCCCTTGCTGTAAGAAGTATCGAAGACGAATTTGGGGGTGAAATGGTGAGTTTTTTTTATAAGCAGTACGGGCTAACCGAGGTCGATAGCCAGAAAATAGAATTTTATATACTTTTGGATGAATTCTTCTAAAAAATTAAGAAATGAAAATAGTTATATCAATACTCGGGCTACTCAACGGTGCTTATATGCTCATTGATGGTATCTTTGTATCAATCAGAGGCAAGTACATCGGACCCGAAAAACCTGGGCCATGGGCAGAACTTTTCTACAAACTGAATATTGATGTTTTTAAGCTTGGCTGGCTTTTTATCATCTATGGATTTTTATGGTTTATTTGGATATTTGTTCTATGGACCTACCGAGATTGGGCTTGGGGATACGGAATCCTGCTCAGTGTCATGACCCTCTGGTATCTGCCAGTAGGTACGCTGTTTTCAATTATTATCATGGTTGTACTCATGATTTGGAAGCAAAAACTTGGGCTATAAAGGTAGTTTCATCTTAGCTCACAGATTAGCCTCTATCTATATTATTTTTAGCTGTATGCAAACCTATCTGAGTCAATTTGGAATTTTAGACAAATCTGATATTGAGGCTATTATGCCTTATGTTTCTCGACGCACCATCAAAAGAAACCAGTTCTTGATTCAAGAAGGGCTGATTTGTAATGAAGTGTTTTTTGTAGAAAAAGGTATCTTACGGAATTTTATCGTTGATGAAGAAGGCAACGAAACAACCTACTGTCTCACTTTTGGAGGGCAGGGGGCAACCGCCTATTCTTCGTTTCTATCGGGCAACCCTACCCAAGAGAATATTCAAGCCATTACCGACGTAGAAGGATTGGTGGTTTCAAAATCTGCCATCGAGCGATTGGCCGAAGCTAACGCTAATTGGATGAAGTTCTTGAAAAAAGTATCCGAACTGGAATACGAAAGATTAGAGAATCGCATCTTTTCGCTCCTCAAAGACTCTCCCCAAAAACGGTATCTTAATCTACTGAAACAAAACCCAACCTACGTCC
>JALOLV010000205.1 GCA_025455785.1 Spirosomataceae bacterium
CGGAATGGCCGATAAAATTGGTTCGGTTGAAGTCGGCAAATTAGCCGATTTTGTGATTACCGAAGAAAACCCGCTGGCCAATTTCAAAACTTTATACGGTACGGGTGCCATCAAAGTAAACGACAAAAATGAGGTTACGAGAGTGGGTGGTGTAAAATATACCGTAAAAGATGGGATTGTTTACGATGCCAAAAAGCTATTGGCCGATGTCCGTAAGATAGTGGCCGATACAAAAACAAAAGAAAACTTTGAGATTACCCAACCGGGTTTACCTCAGAAAAACGCTGCCGGAAAAACCCAAGATAGCGGTAAGAATTAATTTAAACTACCATGGCACGCAAACAAGCGTGCCATATTTTTATCTCTTAGAAACTATCAATATTTGGTTTTGATTATCGAAATTGATATTCAGCAAATAAATCCCAATCGGCTGATTATCAAGCAAAAAATCAACTGAGATACGGTTTTTTTATCAAAAAAAATCACCATCACACTCTGGCAAAATTAACAATCTATAAAACAATAAATATTGATTGTACTTATTTTTTGCTAAATGTTGATTTGTCTGCAAAACACAAAAAAAAACACCATTCTGATAGAAATCTGTCTTGGGTTTTCTATTTTTGCAATAACCTATGATGACTTTACACTAATGAATGGAGTAGAACCACAACAATCACTGTTTGACTTGTGGCGTCAGTATCACTACGTCTATAAAGAACAGTATCAGTCGCATCAGACTTCGTACATCCCGAATCTGTTGCCCGAAATTGCCGTTCAGCTCAATGTATATGATGTTTTCGGGATTCTCCAACGCCGTCTCGGAACCGAAACACTCCAAAAAGCCCTTGACCCAAACCAGACGATTGATAGTCCACTAAAGCATCATACCGATGGTTCGTGGCTCAAAAAATCTAACATGGTTGGTATCAATGTCCGTACTATTCAAAGTTTTTTCAATGTCGTCAAATACGCCTTGACGATTCCCAAAACGCAAGATTCTATACATATCCTGCCCATTTGGGAGCCGGGTGTGGTGGGTAGCCTTTACGGAAAAGTCAGTTTCAATATCAATCCAGAGTTTTATAGTGAAGAATTAGCCCGTGCTGTACCGAGCCTCAATACTGTCGAAAAACAATTGAAAGTTTCGATTAATCTGCTTCACGCAATGGGCAAAAGCGTGGGTATGGACGTGATTCCGCATACCGACCGTTTTTCTGAATTGGTCATTGCATATCCTCGTTTTTTTGAATGGGTTCGCCGTGTAGGTGGCCGAATCACCAGTAACTCTGAATCACTCTATCGCGAAGTAGAAGAAATCATTTGGCATTATATCGGACGCAACGGAACCGCCAACGGAACCTCGCTTTCATTCTCTAAAAACACACTTTTTTCGCCTGAAATACCAATTCTGACCGATGCCCAACGCCTCGAAATCATCTTTGGTCATGTAAGCGACGTAAAAGGTCGCCTTCGTCGCCGAATCGAAATCATGCAAGACATCATCAATCAAGGCTACGAAACACTACCGATGACGATGGCTCCACCTTACCGTGGCTTGCACATCAATTCTGAGGATTATATTCTGGATGAAAACGGAAACCGTTGGTACACCTACGAATTCGATGAGCCACAGGCAATGTCTCGTGTTTTCGGCCCGCTGACTCGCTATAAGTTGTTTCATTCAAAAGACGACAACGCCAATTGGCAACTCGATTTCGATAATCCTCAAAAATGCGTTTGGGATTACATTTGTCGGAAATACTACGAATGCCAGCAGCGATTTGGCTTTGATTTTATGCGTGGCGATATGGCACATATCCAGCCAAGACCCGACGGCGTGCCAACGTTCCAAGTTTCAGACTTTGAAACCAATCGTAAATACTACGACCCTTTGTTGAGTATCAAGAAATTCGTCCAGAAACAAGGCGTTCCGTATTTTGCATTTTTTGCCGAAACCTTTTTGGTAGAGCCTGATTTTATGGGTTATGGCGACGAATTGGCACACCTCGAAGCCATCGAAGCCGAAGCCACTTTGGGCGATTTACAGTCTTCGGTTGTGGGAACGGGCGAATTCATGCAAAAATTTGTAGATTATTACAGATACCTCAAAACCAGACAATTTGCCCCAAATTATACAATCATAACCGCCGATAAAGATGACCCTCGATTCGATGAATTTTATCGAACAGCCAATCATCTACGGTTCTTTGTAGGGTTATTCCTGACCGATATGCCAAGCTACATGGGTTTGGGG
This sequence comes from Spirosomataceae bacterium, assembly GCA_025455785.1. Taxonomy (GTDB): domain Bacteria; phylum Bacteroidota; class Bacteroidia; order Cytophagales; family Spirosomataceae; genus JALOLV01. The sequence continues at coordinate 2,258 of JALOLV010000205.1, forward strand.
TTTGAGGTACGCAACCTACACATCGAGCGGGGTGCTAACGAAGAATATTCTAAGTTGTACGTTTTTAGTATTCAGGATAATGCCCAAACCGATAAAGTAACGCACGGCCCATTTGTTTGGGGCCAGAACTACTCATTGTTTTGGTGGGTCGAAAAAATGCGTGAGCTGGCCGAGAGAATCTGGGATGATGTTGTGGGCAAAAGTACCGAGTGGTTGCTTGAACCAACACTCAACCAAAAATTGATGATTTGGACAACCGCCGAGAATCCGAAGTATATTTTTGTGGCCAACAACAGCAGTGAATACGGAATAAACGATGAATTAATCTGGCAAACGATTGGAAACCAAACGGCTCATCTGATTTTCGATACTACTCCGTATTCAGACCAACACATCTGCCGAATCTACGAAGTTCGATAAGAATCCATTTTTTTTATATACTTGATATTAAGATACAAAATCACGAAAAAGAAGATAATCCCGACCGCAACAGCCAGCGTAATAGTGAGTGTTGGTGTAAGATGATGGCGTAGTACACGGGTGATTAGCTCGGCAATACCTGCTGCCCAAACCCCAAGAGCAGCTCCAACCATGCCCGTTATGTGGGTACGTAGCCAATTGGCTGAGTTACGACGCATGGCAGGCAACATACCCCTTATCAATGACGCCAAAGAGATTATTGCAAAAATGTGCAAAAAGTTAAATTTACCCGTCAATCGGTACATCATCAAAGCCGAAATATTGATAATCAGCATTACTACCGCAAAAACATAGCCAGTCTTTCGATGAAATTGAGTGCCTTTGGCCGCTACCAAAACAATTGTTGATGTGATAAGCCCCATAACCGAGGCCGTGATGTGCGTGTAGGCAATTAGGGTTTCCATAAGTGTAGGTTTTAGATTGATAGAGTAAAGAAAACAAATTATCTTTGCCGAGACAACTATGCACATCGCTTTTTTGTTATCAAAAGAGCATCCTCAAAAACATTTAGGCAATGGATTTCGGTAAATTAGAAGATATTTCGCAGGTAAATTTTACGCTTCCGCCAGATAACCCATTCAATCGTAAAGTTCTTTCATCCGAAATCCCAAAACCTCAACCCAAAGTCTATATTGGCCCGCCGATTTGGGCAAATCGAGATTGGGTCGGCAAGATTTATCCTTCAAATGTTAAAGAAAAAGACTTTTTGTACCATTATACTCGACAGTTTAATACGATTGAGCTAAATGTTACGCATTATCAAATTCCGTCAGAAAGTACCATTGAGCGTTGGAAAGAATCTGCCGCCACAGGCTTTAAGTTTTGCCCGAAGTTTCCGCAAGCCATCAGCCACGACCGAATGCTGCTGGGGTGCGAGGCCATGACCGAAGAGTTCTGTACCAATATCTTGGGTTTGGGCGAGTTTCTTGGTACGACGTTCTTGCAATTGGGTCCCACTTTTGAACCCAAGCACTTCCGAAATCTCGAAAGTTACCTACGAAACCTTCCCAAGGTTTTACCAGTAGCGGTAGAATTTCGGCATCCAAATTGGTTTAATAATCCAACCGTTTGGAATCAGGTCTGCGAGACTTTACACGATTTGGGCGTGGGTTTGGTGGTGTCGGATGTGTCGGGTCGGAGAGATGTTTTGCACCAAACTCTGGTGACCTCTGCGTTTACACTTCGATTTGTCGGAAACGAATTGCATTCGACTGATTATCAGCGAATTGACGAATGGAATATACGCCTAACGGAGTGGTTTAAACGTGGCTTAGATACGGCCTACATCTTTGTACACTGCGGTAGCAATGAGTTTGCTCCCGAGCTTACCAAATACTGGATTCGTCAACTTAATCAGTTAGGCGATTTCGGCTTACAAGAACCCCAAATTAAGCCGCAAGTTGTACAAGGGAGTTTATTCTAAAAAAATTTTGATTTATTGCACATAACCAATAAATTGCAGAAAATTTCAGTCTAATTGCACATTCTGTGTCGTTAGTACTGGGGATTTTGGGAATCACTAACCGCTATAAGAAAAAATATTATTTTTTTCCTGACAAATTTAGCGAACCGAATAAGCCCGACGATTTCGTCGGGTTTTATTTTGTTGCTTCAATTACTTCATCAATTCAGAATAAATATCGTATTTCTACCAAAATACTGCTAATTTTACGACCTATAACCACTATGATGCTCGGTTTAATTGACAACTATCATTTTTAGTCAAATCTACTTGAGCGACATTTGCGAAAATTGAAAAATTATACCAATGAAAAAACTAAGACTCCTCTTTTTAGTCGGATTAGTCGTGAGTATCAATGCCTGCAAAACAGGTAAAAAACCCGAAGAATACAACCCTGTTGTTAGTAATCCAGACTTTCTTCACTCGGCATTTTATAAATTAACCGACGTGATGATTTTTGATATTTTTTCGCCCCCAGTTGCCAGCCGTATCTATTCTTATGCCAATTTGGCGGCTTACGAAGCGTATGTTCCGGGCGATAAAAATTACCAGTCGATGGTTGGGCAAATCAAAGACCTAAAAGACATTCCACAGCCTGAAACTGGTAAAGAATATTGCTATCCGTTGGCGAGTCTGAAATCATTTATGACGGTGGCTCGTGGATTGACATTCTCGGTTGATAAATACGACCAATTCGAGAAAGATTTGTACAAGAAATTTGAAGATGCTGGTGTACCGAGCGATGTAATCGACCGCTCGATGAAATACGGCGAAGAAGTCGGCAAGAGTATCATGGCCTACGCCAAAACCGACAAATACCCACAAACTCGTGGACTTCGCTATACTTTGCAAAATAAACCCGGCACTTGGGTGCCAACGCCTCCTGCTTACGCCGATGCGGTTGAGCCAAACTGGGGCAAAATCCGTCCGATAGCTCTCGATTCGGCCAATCAATTTATGCCACCACGCCCACCCGCTTATGACCTAAATAAGACGAGTCCGTTTATGAAAGAGGTCATGGAGGTTTATAATATTGGCAAAAACCTAAGCGAAGAAGAACAACGAATCGCATGGTTTTGGGATGACAACGCCTTTGTGATGAATGTGGTCGGACACGTGATGTTCGCCAATAAAAAAATGACTCCGGGCGGCCATTGGCTTGCTATCACTCAGACCATTTGCAAAGACAAAAAGGCCAATTTTGCCCAAACGCTTGAGGCCTATATGTTGGTTTCGTTTGCTTTGCGAGATGCCTTCATTGCGTGTTGGGAAGAAAAATACCGTAGCCACAAAATCAGACCCGAGACCGTAATCAATGCCAGTATTGACCCTAAATGGACTCCGTATTTACAGACTCCGCCATTCCCAGAATATACAAGCGGACACAGCACGATTTCGGGTGCATCGGCCGAAGTTCTAACTCACCTTTTTGGCGACAACGTTGCGTTTACTGACTCTACTGAGCATCGTTTTGGACACGGGGTTGGGCAGTTCAAATCATTTAGAGAAGCAGCCTCACAGGCATCAGTAAGCCGTGTTTATGGCGGAATCCACTTCCGTTCGGCTTGCGACGAAGGCTTAAAAGCCGGCACAAAAGTGGGGCAATTGGTCATTGAAAAAGCCAAAACCAAACGTTAATCAGAGTTTTCGTCTATTCAATAAATTCTAAGTAATGAAACTATTTCGCTTCGGCAACCCAACCAAAGAAAATCCGGGTGTGATATTGCCCGATGGAAGAAAAATTGACGTATCGGCATTCGGAGAAGATTTTAACGAACAATTTTTCGGAACCGATGGTATCAGTCGTTTAACCGAATGGCTAAAAACAAATGCCGATAGCTGCCCCGCAGTAGCCGACGATGTACGTTTGGCGTCGTGTGTGGCACGCCCGTCGAAGATTGTTTGTATTGGTCTCAACTACGCCAAACACGCCGCCGAGTCGGGTGCGGCGATTCCGCAAGAACCAGTGGTTTTCTTTAAAGCTACAACCGCTTTGTGCGGGCCAAATGATAATGTGATTATTCCGGGTGATTGGTAAAAAAGCGAGCTATGTAGAAGAAGCCGAAGCAATGGATTACGTAGTGGGCTACTGCCTACACAATGATTACAGCGAGCGTGAGTTTCAGTTGGAACGTGGCGGACAATGGGTAAAAGGCAAAAGTGCCGATACATTTGCACCTTTGGGGCCATTTATGGCAACTGCCGATGAAATCGCCGACCCACAAGATTTGCGTTTGTGGCTGAAACTCAACGGCACAATGCTTCAAGATTCCAACACGAGCGATATGATTTTTTCGGTTAGGCAAATTGTGAGTTATTTGAGCCAATTTATGACATTATTGCCCGGTGATGTAATCTCGACCGGAACCCCCGCAGGTGTTGGTTTGGGCTTAAAACCACCGACCTACCTCAAAGCTGGCGATGTCGTGGAGCTTGGTATCGATGGTTTAGGTACACAAATCCAAACTGCGGTGGCATATCAGCAGTAAGAATCTTTGAAAGCCATCATAAAAAAAGCCATCTCAAACGGGATGGCTTTTTATTTGCGAACTAAAATGAAAAAATCTTTTCCTCTTCCGTTTAAACTTTTATTCGACATTATCGGCTTTACTTGTTTTTGTTTTCAATTTTTGGGGTTTTAGAGCAATTTTCTCAGCTTTTTTTACCTCTTTTTTAGTTTTTTTCTCAGCTTTCTTTTCTTGCTTGATATACTTCTCGGCAATTTTCTCGGCAGCTTTCTTGATTGATTTTTTTAGTTTTTTAGCTCCTTTTTCTTCCAAACCTTCTACCTTAGAGCTAATCGCCTCGACGATAACCGCCGTAAGTTGTTTTTTCTTTTCAGACATGATAATTTTCTATTAATTGATACTGCAATAATCGACAATTCTGCATACAATCAATTTAAAATATATGTTATCTTTATGTTAAGAAATTGTTAAGTCGCTCTTGTTTTTATCTGTCTTTCTTCTTGATTCTTTAACATTCAAGCAATCTTAGGTTAATATCTTTGGGCTAATTTTGTGCCGTTAAAAACAAATAACCATGAGAATCATTAAAAAAACACACTGGAAATACACAACCAATAGATTTAGTTGCGGATTGAGCGAAGAACGCTTGGATGAAGATTACGAAAATGAGCAATACGAAGAAGCGTTTGAGTCGGATGATTTCGATGAAGTATTTAGAGAGTTTTTAATCGAAGATAAATTACTCGCTGCTTAGTCAGCAAAACTTTTGTCACGTATGAGCATCAAAGCGGGATGGACTCCATTCCGTTTTCTTTTTAAAGAGCAGTATAGTTTTGTTTCATCATAAATTTAGTTTAGGTTAATGTTTTTAAAGCGATTGGCAGTGCCTATCGCTTTATTTTTTAACAATAACTTGACAAATCCATCAAACTAACTTCACAGTGCCACGCTACATTTGCTCAAAAACAAATCTGATGAAAAAGAGCGTACTTTACCTATACAGCGACTCGGTACTGACCCCAAACCAAGAAAACATTTTTGCATCGACCATTGCCGAGTTACTACAAAGTACTCCGAGCAATTACTACCCGTTTGTTACGCATTTCATGGGTTTCGATGAGCATTTTGCCAGTTTTTTGAAACGATTTGATATAATTTTTAATGTTTGTTACGGATTCGATAACTATTCGCAAGTTGATGTTATCCGCTGGCTCGAACACAATAACATCCAGCACAACGCAAGCGACTTAGCATCGCAACTGCTGGCAATGGATAAAGCCCAATTACCATTGCTTTGCAAAGAAGTTGGTATCAATACCCCCGAAATCCTGAATATCGAAGATATCGTACCCAATACGGCGGGTACGTATCTTTGTAAACCTCGTTTTGGTAGCTGCCACCGAAACAT
>JALOLV010000206.1 GCA_025455785.1 Spirosomataceae bacterium
TTACGTAACGCTTCATTGTAACGTTACAATTGAAAAATATCTACTAATTGACCTATATTTCTCCTATCAAAAAGGGTGTCTGATTTACCCCCTCTCTAACTAAGTTTCAAAGCGGTTTTTTAAGTCAAAAAAGTATATTTGTAAAGGAGTTCCAAAATAACCATTAAGCTAAAGAATACGGATAGAAAACGGAGGGTATTTTAATAAAGGAACGATGTATCATTGAAAGCAACTTTGTGGTACGGGGCGTATTTATCTATGAAGTATTACATTGAGAAACATCTACCTTAAAAGCAAAAAAAATCGGAACAAAGTCCCGATTTTTCAACACTACACCAATATGGAATAATCCAAAATGCTCTTTTTGTTCATCAAAGATTTTGTTGTTCAGCGTACCATTTATTTTTGAACCAAAATGCGGCTCTTACCAATAGGATTAAGGCAGGTACTTCCACCAAAGGTCCAATAACTCCCGCAAAGGCTTGCCCACTATTTATACCAAATATCCCAATAGCTACCGCAATGGCTAATTCAAAATTATTTCCCGTTGCGGTGAATGAAATTGCTGTATTTTTGGCATAATCTGCTCCCATTTTCTTACCAATCACAAAACTCACCAAGAACATAATTATGAAATATATTACTAATGGAACGGCAATGGCTATTACATCAAAGGGAATTTGAACAATTAATTTTCCTTTCAAACTAAACATTATTACAATCGTGAACAGTAATGCAATGAGTGTAATGGGAGAGATAAACGGAACATATTTATTATTAAACCACTCAATACCTTTCCACTTAATTAAAAGATAACGACTGATAACACCCGCAAAAAAAGGAATACCCAAATAAATCAAAACACTCTCCGCTATTTGTCCAATGGTAATGTTTATTTCCATACTTTTAACTCCAAAATATGGAGGTAAAACCGTAATAAACACATACGCATAAAAGCTATAAAAAAGGATTTGGAAAACGCTATTTAACGCCACTAAACCAGCAGCATACTCACGATTTCCCTCTGCTAATTCATTCCAAACGATAACCATCGCAATACATCGAGCAATACCGATTAGAATTAATCCAACCATGTACTCAGGTTGATTATGGAAGAAGATAACGGCTAAAGCAAACATCAATATTGGTCCAATTATCCAATTTAGTAAGAGAGAAACGCTTAATATTTTCGTGTTCTTGAAGACTTCACCCATATTTTCAAAACGTACTTTTGCTAAGGGTGGATACATCATCAGTATCAATCCCATGGCTAAAGGGATGTTAGTTGTTCCACTCGAAAATGAGTTGATAAATTGAGAAGAGTCTGGAATAAAATAGCCAATCCCTACACCAATAAACATCGCTAAAAATATCCAAAGGGTTAAATATTGGTCTAAGAAACTAAGTTTCTTCCGCTGGGTGGGGTTACAATTAATGGCACTCATAAATGATTGGTTTATTACTTTAAAATTTAGTATGCTTTTCTTAATCTATCCGCAAATTCATCGGGCAAGGGGCTATTTTCAATCGCTCTTGCTGATAATTCAATATCATAATCAAAGCGAACAAATTGTACTTGAAGGCTATCGGCATACAGCTTTCCACTATTTTTATGGATGTGTAATAGTATATATCCCCCTTGTGGGTTGCCGTCTTTAGGTTTACCTACTGAGCCTGTATTAATGGCGTGAAAATAATGAGTAGTATTACCAATGGTTTCCGATAAAATACGATGGTAAGGTTTATGAGAATGTCCAAAACATAAAATATCAGCTCCTGCATCTTTAAATACCTTGATAAAATCTGCTTCGTCTTTATCCTCTAAAAGATATTCATCATTTCTATTTGGACTGCCGTGTACTAAAAGTATCTTTAATTTATCCTCGTTTAATTCAAAATCAACTTGAATGTGAGCAGGTAAAGTTGCCAAATACTTTTTTTCTTCTTGCCCAATGATGCCATAGGCGTAGTTCTTTCCCGTTTCGCTCAATTGTTGCTCGGTGAGTTTTTTTACTTTGGTGTCGTGATTTCCTGCAATTGTGGCAATCCTTCGTTTTCTGATTTCACCGATAACCTCATTAGGGTAAATATGGTATCCTACTAAATCGCCCAAACAATAAATGGCATCGGGCTTTTGTTGGTCAATACTCTCTAAGGCTTTTTCAAACGCTGGAAGGTTAGCGTGAACATCAGAGAAAAGTGCAATTTTCATGGGTATTTGATTAAATTCCGTTTCTTAAACTTTCTGCGTAAGCATTGGGTAAAGGTGAGTCTTCTACGGCTTTCGCAGCCTTTTCAACGTCATAATCAAAGCGAATAAATTCTATATGAATACTATCTTTATCCAATATTGAACTATTATCGTTTAATGTTAGCATTACGTATCCGCCCTGTGAGTTGCCATCTTTTGGTTTCCCAACCGAGCCAATATTTACGGCGTGTCGATAATAATTTTGTCCCTCTTTCATTGAATTTAAAATACGATGATAGGGTTTATGTGTGTGTCCAAAACACATAATATCGGCATCAGCTTGCTCCATGATACGAATCATACTTTTTTCTTCACGGTCTTCAAATAAATATTCGTTTATTTTTCTGGGACTACCGTGTACCAATAAGAGATTTAGTTTATCACTATTAAGTTGAAATTCTACTTTGATATGAGCTGGAAGGGTGCGTAGATAGCTTCTTTCTTTTTCTCCCACTGACTCATTGGTAAATGAGATTGAAATTGCTCCATTGGCTTTCTCTTCATCAGTCTTATAGGCACAGCCGCAATCGTCACTTGCTCTTCCAATGCCAAAATCATAATTTCCTGCAATGGTTGGAATATTCCGTTTTCTAATTTCGTGTATTACTTCATTCGACCAAATATTATAACCAACCAAGTCCCCTAAGCAGTAGATTGCATCGGGATTGTGTGTCTCTACATCCACAAAAAAGGCTTCTAACGCAGGAAGATTAGCGTGGATGTCACTAAATAAGGCAATTTTCATAGTATTGAATTTTATTTAAGTATAATACTTTACTGACAAATTTTATCGGTTTGTTTAATGGACAATAAAATTGCGTCTAAGTATTCTCGAAGTATTATGATTTTCTTTTCGTCAATGCAATAGCAAATGGATTTTCCGTCAATACTTCCTTTAATTATTCCTGCATTTTTTAACTCTTTTAGGTGTTGCGAGACGGTTGGTTGAGCTAATGGCAATTCATTAACAATATCACTGCAAATACACTCGTCCACTGTTAGTAAGTAATCAATGATTGCAACTCTGGCTGGGTGAGCCAGTGCTTTCAATATGTTTGCTAACTCATTTTGTTGAGTAGTAAAACTTTCGGTTTTAGTAATTCCCATTTATATCATATTATAATATTGCAATATTACGATAATAAAAGGTCATAAAAAAATAGAGCGTGGTATTTACTCTATTATCAAATTGTTAATTTTTGGGTTTTATCATTAGTTGTTCCTGATTGTTATCAATTCTTTCATTCAAAATATCCGTTTTATTGGATGTGTTTTGAAAAATCGGTTTCCATTTAAAGCCTTTCATTTCTGATATTTCAAATATATCATTAGGGTTATTGCCAATATATATTGGGTATTTTTCTCGTCTTCTCTACGTAGGATATTCTGTTCACAAACACATAATTTATTCTCTATGGTTTGATTACGCACTTTATCAGGGATATTAGTTTTGTTTTTGAAATTGTTTACGAGTCCGTTCCATTGATAATCAGCGACTTACCCATCCATTTCTGAATTCATTTCTCCAATAAATAATCTCTATTTATTTCACATATTTATGCGTCTAACTCAACGACAATACCGTGTTTTAGTATTTAAGAGTTTGCTTAAATACTAAAGTATAAATATATTTGCTTCGTTATTAACAAAAACAAAATGGAAAATCAAGAAAATAGCTGTATTAGAGTTTTTGCTGACCAAGTTCAAATTAATGCTTGTAAAGAAGATATTAAGTCTGCCGAAAGTTCTTTTTCAAGTCTTGCACAGGTTTTAAGTTTAGCAGGTAATGAAGTAAGGTTAAAAATTTTATATCTCCTTGACCAAGAAAATGAGCTTTGCCCCTGTGACATTTCTGATATTTTAGAAATGTCTGTTCCTGCCATTTCACAACATTTACGCAAACTAAAGGACGTTAATATTATTCAGTTCCGCAAAGTTGGGCAAACTATTTTTTACTCTTTAAAATCAAATCACTTAGGGATTATCAAACCTTTATTTCAACATATTAACCAAATCGAAATAGAACAATGAAAAATATAATATCACTTCCCAAATTAGGCGTTTTGGTTGCCTTTGCATCTTCACTATGCTGTATTTTACCCGTTTTTGCTTTCCTAACAGGGGTAACGGGCATTGCGTCCAATTTTTCTTGGATTGAACCAATTAGACCTTATTGTGTAGGTTTAACAGTTATTATTTTAGGGGTCGCATGGTTTCAAAAATTAAAACCACAGCAAACTACTTGCAACTGTGAAGAAAACACTTCTTTCCTTCAATCCAAGCTATTTTTAGCTCTGGTAACCGTAATGGTAGTCTTACTTTTAACGTTTCCAAGTTACTCCTATATATTTTTCCAAGAGAAACAAAATCAAGTAGTTTCAAGCCAATTAACAGACAGTCAAAAAGTGGATTTTACTATCAGCGGTATGACTTGCACGGGTTGTGAGCATCATGTGAATTCAGAAATTTCAAAACTAAAAGGTATCATTAAATCAAGTGTTTCTTATGAAAAAGGAAGGGCGGTAGTAAAATTTGAAAGTAAGAAAACAAGCATCGAGGAAATTGAAAAAGCTATCAATACAACAGGCTATAAAGTAGTAAAAATTAAAACTCTTTTACAATGAAAATCATTACGCTACAATCAGAAATTACTTGTCCACATTGTAACCACAAAAAAGCGGAAACAATGCCAATAGATGCGTGTCAATATTTTTATGAGTGTGAAAACTGCCAACAGATTTTAAAGCCTAAAAGTGGCGATTGTTGCGTTTATTGTACTTATGGAACGTTTCCATGTCCACCGATACAAGAAAATAATAGGTGCTGTTAAATTATTTTGGTTGAACCACCAAGAATTTAATACCATTCGGATAAATAAAAAAGCCCCAATGGTGGCTTTTCGCTCAATAATTTAGACACTCCAAAGAATGATTATAAGAATGTTAGGGTTTGTTTTTTTTATACTATCCTGTTAAATTAATCATGTAATACCATTGAGAAAGTTCTATTCTTGGGGTACTGAAAACGGAATGTTTTGGAGCATCCGTTACGTTAAGGACAAATTTCAATCTATTACAGCTTCGTAAAGTACTTAATGGATAAAATATTGTAGAAGGGTTTTAGACGATTTATGGGGTTTGCCGCACATTTCGGTAGAAGTTCCACGAAAATCCCGTAATTATTTGCATTATGAGCAATTATATCAATTCGACCTTGTTTTTGTTAGTTTTGTACATTAAATATTATTTTCAAGACAAAATTACCTCTTTAAATACTTATACAAGGTAGGCTTCGTAATTTTTAACATTTCACAGATTTCTTTAATAGTATGGTTCTTGGCATCATACATAGTTTGTGCTGTTTTTTGTTTACTTGCATCAATTTTTGGCTTTCGCCCTCCTTTAATTCCTCTCGCTCTGGCAGCTTTTAACCCTGCATTGGTTCTTTCTACGATTAGATTTCTTTCAAATTCTGACAATGCCCCGAAAATATGGAAAATTAGTTTTCCAGTTGGATTTCCTGTATCAATGCTTTCTTGTAAAGATTTCAACATTACCTTTTCTTTTTCAAGATAATTCATCCAATCAATCAAATCTCTTAGGCTACGACCTAAGCGGTCAAGTCGCCAGACCACAAGTATATCTCCTTCTCGGAGTTGCTCCTTCAATTTGTTGAGTTCGGGGCGGTCTGATTTTACCCCGCTGATTTTATCAACAAATATCTTCTGACAGCCCGCTATTTTCAGGGCATCGGTTTGAAGTTCGGTGTTTTGGTCAATGGTCGAAACTCTTGCATATCCTATCAACATAAAATTGGGGTTGAGCAATTTTGAACGATGAAAGTGTAAAAATACCCAATTATGGGGAGTCACTTAAATTTGGGGCAAACTTCCCACGAAAACGACTTAAAATCCTTTATATCAATTAGTTACAAGTTAAAAAATCATAATTCAAGGTTCA
>JALOLV010000014.1 GCA_025455785.1 Spirosomataceae bacterium
CTAAATGCTTTTTCATATTTAATGTACGTACCTTCGGTTATACCATTTTTACCACTATCTTCAATTCTTTCTTTTTGAATTTTTAAGTACTTTTCCCAAAGTGCAAGTGCCAGCGGTGGTTCTTCAACGTTAGTATAAGCCTTAATAAGCTCATGTGTACTTATCGTGTCACCATATCGTGTAAGTTCTTCAAAAAGCTCCTCTAAATCTTTTTCTATACCATCCAGCCTACGGTTTATTGTTTTTGCAAGCTCATAGCTTAACTTACAACGCTGAACATCTTGCGACCAATCCGAAGGCTTTACATAAATTTTTGTCGAAAACGGTACTTCTGATTCTGAATTAACCGAAACAACGCATCGAATCGTTGCTATTTCGTCAGTAATGTTTTTACTGATTTTTGCGGCTTTTTTCGATGTTTTCGATTTCGATAAACGAAGCCTAAAGTTGATTGATAGATACATTCTTTTTTTAACATATCGGTTGTGATTTGAGGTGAAAAATTAGTTTTATTAAAAATTTACGCACCTCAAAAAGTGTACTGAAAATAAAAGAAGGTGTACCGAAAAATGATAAACGGATATTTTTGCTTACATGGGTAGGTATAATTACCTGTTTATGTTATAAATCACAAAATGCTGGCTTATTAAGCAAAAAACCGAATCTTTTATGATTCGGTTTGACTTGATTGGCTAATTCGTGGGCCCACTTGGAATCGAACCAAGCACCTACTGATTATGAGTCAGTTGCTCTAACCGAATGAGCTATAGGCCCGAAACTCAAAATTTGAGTTTATGCTTGAGTTTATGCTGCAAAATTAGGTATAAAATGTAATCCTACAAAATTTCATCCCAAAAAATCTACTTTTCACAACTAAATAATTCTTCTTTGCGTTCTTTGTTATAAAGTTTCAAATTACAACTCACTAATTTTGAGTTGTTTAAGTTATGTCAACAAACAAACGAAAAATATTCAATGACCCAGTTTATGGGTTTGTAAGTGTTCCATCAGACTTGATTTATGATTTAATCGAACACCCATATTTTCAAAGATTAAGACGAATCAAACAACTCGGAATGGCCGAATACGTCTATCCGGGTGCATTGCATACACGTTTTCATCACGCACTCGGAGCTATGCACCTCATGGGTCAGGCATTGCAAACATTACAATCTAAAGGACACTATTTACTTGATGTTGAAATAGAAGCGGCACAAATCGCAATTCTGTTACATGATATTGGACACGGCCCGTTTTCTCATGTACTCGAATATACAATTCTGAATGAGGTTCATCACGAACACATTTCGCAATTGTTGATGCAGCAACTAAATCGTGAATTTAATGGAAAACTGAGTTTAGCAATTGAGATGTTCAATGGTACCTATGAGCGTGAGTTTTTCCACCAACTCATTTCGAGCCAATTGGATATGGACAGGATGGATTACCTCAACAGAGATTGTTTTTTTACGGGTGTTGCCGAGGGAACAATTGGCGTTGATAGAATCATAAAAATGCTCAATATTATTGATAATCAATTAGTTGTCGAAGAGAAAGGGCTTCTCAGTGTCGAAAATTTCTTAAATGCAAGGCGACTTATGTATTGGCAGGTATATCTCCACAAAACTTCAATTTGTGCCGAAACCATGCTAATTCAAATTATTCAAAGAGCCAGAGATTTAATTGTTCATGGTGAAAAAGTATTCTCAACCCCAGCATTCAGTAAATTTTTAGAGAATAACGTCAGCCTCCACCAATTTACGGACGAATCGCTCGAAGCATTTACACAATTAGACGACTACGATATTTGGGCTTGTATCAAGATGTGGCAAAACCACCCCGATAAAATTCTGAATCGACTGTGCAAAGACTTAATCAATAGAAAATTATTCAAAATTCAGATTTCGGATAAACAATTTGAAACCAAAACCACTGAAAACATCGTCTATGAATTAAAAGCCAATGGGATTGAACAAGAAAATCTCAAATACTTCATGGTAAATGGCGATGTAAGCAACAAAGGTTATGTGTCGGGCAATTCAAATATCAATATCCTTACAAAAAAACGTGGCGTCATCGATATTGCCGAGGCCTCAGATTTGCCAACCATCAAGGCTTTAAGCAACATCGTCAAAAAATATTATTTATGTTGGGGCAAAAACGTATATTTGCACTAAAATAATATCCGAGATTACCACTTATGGTACTTATCTAAGATTATTTTTAACGAAAACTATTCTTGGTCGACTTCCGTAAGTAATTATGTAAAACAAGTAGCCAAAAATAACCATTTCTCTGCATGGAATTTACCATCAAGCAAATAGCACAATTATTGAATGGAGAGATTCGAGGTAATGACTCCTTGAAAATCAACCAATTAGCGAAAATCGAAGAAGGTAAAGAAGGGTCTATCTCTTTTTTATCGAATCCTAAATACGAGCCATTTTTATACACCACAGCTTCATCGGCGGTTATTGTAAGTAAAGATTTTGAACCGAAGAAATCGCTTGCAACAAATCTTATTGTTGTCGAAAATGCCTACGATAGTTTTACCAAGCTGCTCGAAGAATACCAAAAGATTTTGAATTATTCTAAGATTGGAGTCGAAGAACCAGCCTTCAAAAGCGAGTCGGCTTCAATCGGAGAAGGCGTTTACAGAGGAGCGTTTTCATATATTGGAAAAAACTGTAAAATTGGTAATAACGTTAAGATTTTCCCTCAAGTTTATATTGGTGATAATGTAACTATCGGAGATAACACCATCATCTATTCAGGGGCAAAAGTATATAATGATTGCCTGATTGGGAATCACTGTATAATACACGCCAACGCAGTTATTGGAAGCGATGGATTTGGATTTGCTCCGCAAGCCGATGGTTCTTACAAGGCAATTCCACAATTAGGAAATGTAATTATTCATGATAACGTAAGCGTCGGTGCTAATACAACAATTGACCGAGCAACGATGGGTTCAACAATCATCCATGAGGGAGTAAAATTGGATAACCTCATCCAAATTGCCCATAATGTAGAGGTCGGCAGAAATACGGTCATTGCATCACAAACTGGGGTGGCAGGTTCGACTAAAATCGGTGAAAACTGCGTGATTGCTGGCCAAGTGGGCTTTGCAGGACATATTACCATTGCCAATGGCACAAAAATCGGAGCCCAAGCGGGAGTATTGAGCAATGTCAAAAAAGAAAATACCTCACTGACAGGTACTTTTGCAATCGAGTTGAAAGACTACCTAAAATCTTATGCTGTTTTTAAGAAATTACCACAACTCGAAAAACAACTGCGTGATTTAGACAACAAACTTTCTGAGATTATCAACGAAAGTTTGATTTATGAAAGGTAAGTATTCCTCCCTAACTTAACATATTTAACTCAAAACTGTGTTAAATCACCGTTTTGAAAAATGAGTATCTTTTAGAATGAATATCAAACAACAAACCATCAAGCAATCAGTATCAATTTCTGGTGTTGGCCTACATACAGGACAAAACGTAACATTGACTTTTCAGCCTGCAACCACCAACCATGGCTACAAGTTTCAGCGAATCGACTTACCCAATAAGCCAATCATAGAAGCCGATGTAGATTATGTAATTGATACATCAAGGGGAACTGTTCTCGAAAAAGATGGTGCAAGGGTACATACCACCGAACACGTCTTGGCAGCTCTTGTTGGCTTGCAAATCGACAATATTCTGATACAATTAGACGGCCCCGAAATTCCGATTTTAGATGGTAGTTCAATTAAATTTGTTGAAATCCTCGAAGAAGCGGGCCTCGAAGAGCAGAATGCACTACGTAATTATTATGAAGTAACCGAGGCCGTTCACCACCGTAATGAAGACCACAGCATTGAGTTGGCGGCATTACCCCTCAATGATTATCGCCTAACGGTGATGGTCGATTACAATTCAAATGTACTCCATAGTCAGCATGCCCAGCTACATGAAATAAGCTTATTTAAAGATGAGATTGCCAAATGTCGAACATTCGTTTTTCTACATGAATTAGAAGCATTATTCAAAGCCGGGCTAATCAAAGGTGGAGATGCCGACAACGCAGTGGTAATAGTAGATAGAGAAATTTCGGAGTCAGAAGTAGAGAATCTTTCAAAATTACTCAATAAACCCAAAATTAGCATAGGTCAAACTGGCATTTTGAATGACAAACAACTCCATTTTACAAACGAACCAGCTCGTCATAAATTACTCGATGTAATGGGCGATTTGGCATTGGTGGGTCGTCCGCTCAAAGCACATATTTTGGCGGCTCGTCCGGGGCATACCCCAAATATTGCTTTGGCAAAGAAAATCAAAAAGCAAATGCAAGATGCCGCCAAAGCAGCTCCGCAATATGACCCCAATGCTACCCCAGTTTACAACATCAATGATATTGCTCGTTTACTCCCACACCGTTACCCATTTCAATTGGTTGATAGAGTTGCTTATTTGGACGGAACAACCGTTGTCGGAATCAAACACGTAACCATGAACGAACCCCAATTTACGGGGCATTTTCCCGAAAACCCAGTAATGCCGGGAGTTTTACAAGTAGAAGCGATTGCACAAACGGGCGGAGTATTGGTTCTGACTGCCACCGGAGACCCCGAAAGTTATTGGCCTTATTTGGTTGGTATCGACAATTGTAGATTCTATCGCAATGTTATTCCGGGAGATACGTTAGTAATGAGATGTACCCTTATTTCACCCATAAGATTAGGCGTAGCCAAAATGCACGGCGAAGCCTATGTAGGTAAAAATCTTGTATGTGATGTAGATATGACAGCAAGATTAGTAAAAAAAGCAAAATAAAACTTGGTTTTGTTTCAAAGATTGCGATTCATGATGCAATCAATGATGATAGAAAACCTAATGACACAAAATGAATCAACCGTTAGCGTACGTACATCCAGAAGCAAAAATTGCTCATAACGTAGTCATTGAGCCGTTTGCTGTTATCCACAAAGATGTAGAAATTGGTGAAGGGTCATGGATTGGCTCACACGTAACAATTATGGAAGGAGCCCGAATCGGAAAAAACTGTAGGATTTTTCCGGGAGCAGTAATTTCAGCGATTCCACAAGACTTAAAATTTGGTGGCGAATACACTTATACAACTGTTGGAGATAATACAACAATCCGAGAATGTGTAACCATAAACCGTGGCACTTCGGCTCATGGAAAGACCGAAATTGGCTCAAACTGCCTCATAATGGCCTACACACACATTGCCCACGACTGCGTGATTGGCAATAATTGTATATTGGTCAATAATGTTCAGATGGCCGGACACGTAACGATGGGCGACTGGGCAATTATCGGTGGGTCGAGTTCGGTTCAACAATTTGGCCGTATCGGAACCCATGCAATGGTTGGTGGTGGCTCATTGGTTCGAAAAGACGTCCCACCCTACATAAAAGCAGCCCGAGAGCCTCTCAGCTATGCAGGTATCAATTCGATTGGGCTTCGCCGAAGAGGGTTCAGCAATGAAAAAATAAATGAAATTCAGGATATTTACCGTTATTTATACCTCAAAGGTCTGAATAATTCGCAGGC
The DNA here is from genome assembly GCA_025455785.1 of Spirosomataceae bacterium. Lineage (GTDB taxonomy): Bacteria > Bacteroidota > Bacteroidia > Cytophagales > Spirosomataceae > JALOLV01. Next base: position 5,571 of record JALOLV010000014.1, read on the forward strand.
AATATCAAAGATTGAGTTGGAGCTACCAGCAACAGTCGAAAGAGACGAAATCCTAAACTTTGTCCGAACAGCCAAAAGGGGTATTATTAAGAGTCCGGCAAACCTTGTTGTCGAAGAAGACGAATAGAATATCCCAAACCTTAATCGGCAATTGAAGATTGACATAACAATTTCTTAACATTGAGAAATTGTCTTTAAACGAGTTTTTTTATTGAGATTCCTACAAATCAAGCATTTATCCAAACATTTAGAATAGATGCTTGTTTTTTATATGGAAAAAAGTTAAGAACTTTGTACCTCGAACTAAAAACCTCTTCATGAGTTTAACTCCAATTTTTCTAACTCCTAAAAACATGATGCGAAAATCTACTTTTTTGCGTTTGGCATTTAGCCTCATCGCCAGTATCCTCTTTGCGGTACAGGGCTTCGGTCAGGTTACGACCTCTTCGATTTCGGGTAACGTAACTGATGACAAAGGCGAGGGCCTTCCGGGTGCTACGGTAGTAGCAATTCACGTTCCTTCTGGAACAAAATACGGTACTGTAACCAACGTAACTGGCCGCTACACCATTCCGGCAGTTCGTATCGGCGGACCTTACAAAGTAACTACCTCGTTTGTGGGCTACAAAGACCTATCAAAAGAAGGTATTATCACAAGTCTTGGCTCGACTGCCAATGTCGATTTCAAAATGGCAGAAGAAGGCAAGGTATTAGAAGAAGTTGTAGTAAGTGCAACCCGTAGCGATATTTTTAGCTCGGAGCGTACTGGTGCTTCTACAACTATCAACAAACAAGCTCTTCAGGCATTACCAACTATCGGTAGCCGCTCAATCAATGACTTTACCAAGTACAACCCGCAGGGTAATGGTCGCTCATTCGGTGGTCAAGACAGCCGTTTAAACAACTTTACGATTGATGGTTCGGTTTTCAACAACGGTTTTGGTCTTGGTTCTGAATCGCAAGCCGGAGGACGAACCAACTCTACGGCGATTTCGCTCGATGCCATCGAAGAAGTACAAGTAAACGTTGCTCCTTTTGATGTACGTCAGTCTGGTTTCGTTGGTGCTGGTCTTAACGCCGTAACACGCTCAGGAACAAACGAAGTTCAAGGTTCGGTTTATCACAGTTTCCGTAACAACGGAAAATCATTTGTAGGTACCGAAGCAAGGGGGCTTCCTGTAACAATCGGTACATTTGATGAAAAAATCTATGGTTTCCGCTTAGGAGCTCCAATCATCAAAAACAAGTTATTCATTTTTGTGAATGGTGAGTTTCAAAGAAGAACCCAGCCAGCTCTTTCTTTTGTAGCTCAAGGCTCGACAAATCCGGGTAATCCAACTCGTGTTACAAAGGCAGATATTGATGGCCTTAGCTCGTTTATGCAATCGAAGTTCGGATACGAAACTGGCCCTTACGAAGCGTATGATGACGAAACAACATCTGATAAATTCTTGGCTCGTTTAGATTACAACATTAATGACAAACACAAAGCTACAGTGCGTTATACTTTCCATAACTCACAAGATTACGTTTTAATCAGTAACAGTGCTTCGGCTGGTTTTGGTAACCGTATCAATGCCAACTCAATGTCTTTCAGAAACTCAGGGTACTTTATCCAAGATAATACTCGCTCAATCGTTGCCGAATTAAACTCAACGTTTGGCGGTAAAGCTGCTAATAACTTTATTATTGGCTATGATTATCAGAATGAAGACCGTGCTTATGCTGGTGCGATGTTTCCGACAATCGATATTCTACAAAACAACCAAACTTATATGTCGGTTGGTTTCGACCCATTCACTCCGAGCAACAAGTTGAACTATGGTACTTTCCACATTACCGACAACTACACGTTGTTCAAAGGAAAACACACTATCACTTTAGGTACCAACTACGAGAATTATAAGTCAAACAACTTATTCTTCCCAGCTTCAAATGGTGTTTGGGTATTTAACTCATTAGCAGATTTTTACGCTTCAGCTAATGGCAATAAAGATATTGTGGTCAATACATTCCAATACCGTTATTCGGCTCTCGAAGGTGCTGCTGAGCCACTACAAGTATTGAAAGTTAATAAATTTGACCTTTATGCACAGGATGACTTCCAAGCTACTCGTAACTTCAAGTTATCATACGGTGTAAGAGCAAGTGTTATCGCTTTTGGCAATACAGCTCTCGAAAACAGAACGATTTCGGCCCAAACATACAGAGGCTTAGATGGCTCACCATACAAAGTTAATACGGGTACATTACCTGACCCTAAAATCTTGTGGGAACCACGTGTAGGCTTCAACTGGGATGTTAATGGCGACCGTACAACCCAAATCCGTGGTGGTAGTGGTATCTTTACTGGCCGTCCTCCGTACGTATTTATTTCAAACCAAATCGGTAATAACGGTATTTTGACTGGCTTTATCGAGCAACGCAACACAAGAGCGTTCCCGTTTGTACAAGACCCTACGGTTTACAGACCTGCGACTCCGACATTGCCTACAACATTTGATATTGCGGCAACTGATGCAAATTATAGATTCCCGCAGGTTTGGAAAACAAACATCGCCATCGACCAGAAACTTCCATTTGGTTTAGTTGGTTCGGTAGAATTTCTCTACAACAAATTCTTGAACTCTGTACTGTATTTCGATGCTAACTTAGAGCCAGCTGTTGCCAACTTCACAGGTCCTGATACTCGTGCGAGATTCCCGGGTTCTGGTCTTACTGGGGCTAACCTTACAAATGCTCTACGTATCAATGATAACGTATCTCGTGCGGCTATGCTCACAAGCAAAACTGCTGGTGAAAACATCTCATTGACATTTAAATTAGAAAAACCATGGACTAAAGGATTCTACGGAATGTTGGCTTATACCTACGCCAGAACTCGTGATTTGATGTCGGCTGGTTCGATTGCTTCGGGTTCTTGGACAGGTGCAAGAAGTGTTAATGGTAATAACAATTTAGGACTTTCTTACAGTGATTTTGATATTCCTCACCGTGTAGTTGGTGCATTGAGCTATCGCCTTGATTATGGCGGACAGTTTGGTGGGTCTTCGCAAGTATCAATCGGCTACGTTGGAGGTATCGGTACAGGTCGTTATACCTACGCTATCGCAGGTGATATGAATGGAGATGGTGTTGCCGGCAACGACTTATTGTTTGTTCCGAATCGTGCGAGTGATTTGACATTTGTTAATACAACTGTAGCGGGTGTTACATACACTCCTGCCCAACAAGCAGAAGCATTCGACAGATTCATCGACCAAGACCCATATTTGAGCAAAATGCGTGGACGCTACACCGAAAGAAACGGTGCGATGTTGCCATGGTTGAACCAATACGATTTATCGTTCATCCAAGAGTTTTATGTAAAAGTTGGCGGAAAACGTAATACAATCCAAGTGCGTGCCGATATTCAGAACTTTGCTAACTTATTGAATAGCGATTGGGGTGTTGGCCAGTTTGTGAGCAATACTACTCCATTGGTATTTGCAAGTGTATCTGCGACGGGGGTTCCTCAATACCGTTTTAATACACAAACAACCAGAACATTAAACTCTGATGGTAAGACAACAACATCAACTACTTCATTATTGAAAGATTCATTCCAAAATAGAAGTGGTGCAGGTGATGTTTGGAACGCTCAATTAACATTGCGTTATATCTTCAACTAATTTTTCATACAGTTGAGAACAAAAAAGGGAGGCAATTGCCTCCCTTTTTTAATATATATTCAAAAGAAATTAAAGCGTTTTCATCAGGTAATTCTTAAAATCGCCGAAGTCAGCTTTCATCGGGGTAGCTTGCTTTTCCTTACTTAGTAAAACCGATAAACGCTCTGGAACAGGCTGACTCCCTACGGTTTCTTGGGTAATATCTAAAAATTTGGCGTAATGTGCAGTTGATAAAAAAACACCAGCCGTTGGCTTAGATTGGCTTAAAAGGTATTCTTTAAGCCCTAAATATGCCACCGCCGTATGCGGACACATGACGTAGCCTGTTCTACCAAAAACATCTTTCATTGCTATTTTTGTAGCTTCATCATCATAAAAGTAACCAATCAACGATTCTCGCATTTCATTGATGTCATTATCGAATAACGCCTTCATTCGAGGAAAATTACTCGGATTGCCAACATCCATTGCATTTGAAATAGTTGATAGTGAAGGATTTATGGCTTTATAAACTCCTGTTTTCAAATATTCTGGAACGACATTATTAAGGTTGGTAGCCGCAATAAATTTCTCGACTGGCATACCCATTTTCTTTCCAATGATACCAGCACTCAAATTTCCAAAATTACCACTCGGAACAGAGAATACAAGTGGCAATTCGACCCCTTTTTTCTTCAATTGTGCATAAGCATTTACATAATAGAAAGATTGAGGAATCAAACGAGCGATATTTATTGAATTGGCCGATGCTAAAAAGAATTTATCGGTTAGTTCTTTATCCAAAAAGGCTTGTTTTACTAACTTTTGACAATCATCAAATGTGCCATTTATTTCTAATGCCCTGACGTTTTCGCCGAGTGTCGTAAGCTGTTTTTCTTGAATATCGCTGACTTTGCCACTCGGATAAAGTATTGTTACGTCGATGTTGGGAGTTTTATAAAAACCTTGAGCAACCGCTCCTCCTGTATCGCCCGAGGTAGCAACCAATATATGTATTTGTTTTTGTGATTTTTGGAGAAAGTGAGACATCAACGCAGCCATAAATCTCGCACCAAAATCTTTGAATGCCATTGATGGGCCATGAAAAAGCTCAAGGCAGTAAACATTTGGCTCAATCTCAACGACTGGAGCTTCAAAATCAATAGCTGATTCAATAATTTGTCTCAAATCATAGGTCGGAATATCATCACCAAGCAGTGCATTTGAGATTTCAAAGGCAATATCCTGAAAACTTAAATATTGGATATTATCCCAAAAAGAATTTGGTATTTTTTTTATCTGAGTTGGCATATACAAGCCATTATCGGGTGGTAAACCACGAAAAACGGCTTCTTCTACACCTACATTCGGACTCTGATGATTGGTACTGTATAATTCCATTTAATTAATTGTCGATAGGTAGTGATTTGTAAAATAAATCAAAAATCGTAGCAAAAAGGGCATTAACATCAAAAAGTCAAATTATTTCTATGAATAATCAAAATCAACCCCAAACTTTTGTTCCTTCGGTGCAGTTTTTACACATCTCGATTTCGGAGCGAGAACGAATCAGAGATGCTCTAAAATTCTTATAATCAGCACTTTGCCAAGCCTCTTTAAAGTTTGTATTTTTTAAATTTCCGAGTCGATAATGGGCATCTTTATCAAAACAACACGGTACCACCAAGCCATCCCAAGTGATAACACACGAATGCCACATTTTCCAACAATGGTCAATAAATTTGTTTTTGATTTTATATTTTCCATCAGTTTGTTTTGCGTATCGTGCGTATTTTTCGATAGATGGAATCAACTCATTGCCGTCTTCGTAATCATAGATTTGGGCAGTTTTGAGTCCGACTTCATCAACCCCTAAATCCTTTGCCAATTTTTTCACTTCATCAATTTGGTGTTCGTTGGGTTTAACAACCAAAAACTGAAAAACTACGTGGGGCGTTGTCGAATTTAGTGCTTTTTTCCATTTGATGATATTCTTTGTTCCTTCAATTACCTTTTCGAGTTTGCCCCCAATCCGATATTGTTGGTATGTGTCTTGTGTTGTACCATCAATAGAAATTATCAAACGGTCAAGACCAGATTCAACTGTCTTTTTGGCATTTTCATCGGTCAAATAATGGGCATTGGTCGAGGTAGCTGTATAAATACGTTTTTTGGCAGCATATCTGACCAACTCAATGAATTGTGGATGTAAATACGGCTCTCCTTGAAAATAGAAAATAAGATAAAGCAGTGTGTTGGATAATTCGTCAATTGTTTTTTTGAACAAATCATCTTGGAGCATCCCCGTCGGACGTGTAAAAGAACGCAAGCCACTTGGGCACTCGGGGCAACGAAGATTGCAAGAAGTGGTAGGTTCGAAAGAAATTGAAATCGGTAAACCCCAATGGATAGGTTGCTTTGAAATCTTTGAATAAACATAGCTGCCTACCACTTTTAAACCATTTGAAAGGCGTTTAAGGGTAAGTTTTGATAAAAAATTTATTCCATCTTGCCAATTTCGATTCATTTGATAACTTTACATAAATTAATCAAACCACTATAAAGTAAAATGTCTGTTAGGTTTGTAATCCTCTACTCAGTTGTATTGGTATTAACTACTTTTTTCTTTTTGAATATCACCCCAAGCGGTAGCGAACTATCGTTGTATGAACTCAATTTAGTAAAACTCCTCAATCAATCGCAGACTATACTACTGGTTGGATATTTAATTTTTAAAATTGATAAGTTTTACCACAAAACGATTATTGTACTCCTAATTACTGCTTATTGCATCATATTTTTTAGCGAATTTACATTCTATCTCCACAACAACGACCTAATGCAATTCATGAATAACTTCTTTATTATTATTTGTCGAATTACATTGGCTTATATTTTTTATATAGAAGGAGCCAAACTAAAAGATTACTCAGCCACAAAACTCCTTTATATCTGTATTGTATTAGTTTCAATTATAGGAGTAATCGTTAGTGTCTATCATAAATCTACCCATTTTGCGGTAATTTTAATGGGCATTACAACTATTGTATTGATTTTATTTCTCTGGCTTTGTATTAATCGACCGGTTTCGGTTACAAATAAATTAATAGCTCTCGCTTCGGCCACTTTTATTGCCTACGGCGATTGCGTTTACATTTACAGTAGCTATATAACGTTATTGAGTTTTACATTCACATGGAATCGCTCGCTTACTTCAATCGCCGATTTGATGCTGGTTTGGGCAATTCTCGAAGGTATTCCAAAATACAAAAAAAGATTAGCGTAAACTCTACAAATCTTTGAATTGTTGATAAACCCTCAGAAGACGTTGGTCTTTTTCGGCTTTAACAATTTCACGAATTAATTTCTTTGTTTCAGGAAAATCTACCATCAAAGCCAATGTCTGTACTGCATTAAACCTTACGTAAAACTCTGGATGATTTCTGGCAATCTCACCTAATAAACCCAGACTCTTTTTTTGAATCTCAGAACTTGATTTCACTAAATATGTACCATAAATCCCCAGAATCTGATATAAATCTCCGCCTTTCATTCTTTTCATATTTTGTTCAAACCAATCAAAACGGCTTGGGTCGGCTTCGTCGGCAAAATGGTTGGCAACTGCCGCAAAAATAACTGGATTGGCACTATTCTCGTACTTCTTGGCTATTTCGGCGGCATCACTTGGTTTACTTGCCAGTATTGCTTCGATAGCCGCCGCTTGAACGGTAACAGAACTATCATTTAAGGACTGCCTAAAAAGTAAATCATTTTGCGGATTCATGAAATTCTTCATTGCTAATATAGCGTCGGCTCTGACATAACTTCTTTCGTCGCTCCTGACTCGACTTTGAAGTGCTTTCTCGACCTCCAGAAAATCGTCTCCGTCGTAATTGAAAAACTTAGAAACCGCAAACTGACGGACTCTCCAAAATTTATCTTTGGTGGCATCAAGCAATACTTTTCTAATTTTTTTATCAAAAACTGGGTCTTGCGAGGTTGTGTCTTCTTCAGAAACAAAAGTTAGTAAGTCGAGAGCTTTGAGCCTTGCCACAAAACGTTCGGCATTGTAATATTGGTAAATCAATTCTTCTTGTGATTTCTGTTGTTTGATTCTACCAACCAAAATATTTTCGGGGTCAATCAAAACTAAATTAGGTTCGGCAGTTGAAGGAATCTCAAAGGTTTGATTTACTTTACTTATCCAAATCTGATGGTTATTTTTGATTCCATTACTCCAAACCTCGACAGTCAGGGGCAATCTGTAAATTGGTGTGTATGTTGTGTCTTGTGTTTGGCGGATATTTAACACAACTTTTCCGTTTCGCCAATTATGATAAGCGGCCAATTCTGGATGCCCCGGTTTCAAGAACCATTGGTCAAAAAACCAATTCAAATCAACACCCGTTACCTCTTCAAACGCCTTTCTCAAATCTGACAATTCGGCCGTTCCAAAAGCATTTTTTTGTAAATACCGCTTCAAAGCTTCAAAAAATGCCTCGTCCCCGATGGTCTTACGCAACATGTGCAAAATCCGCCCACCTTTGGCATAGCTATGCGAATCAAACATATCTTCTTTATCGAGATAACGATAACGAATGAGCGGTTCTCGTTTTTCTTCGGCTTCGGTAAGATACTGACTCAATGCCGAGTAGGCGGTTAAATCTCCTTCGTCTTGACCGTACTTATGGTTTATCCAGAGGTATTCTGAATAGTCGGCGAAAGACTCATTCAGTGGTAGATTTGCCCATGATTCGCACGTAACCAAATCGCCAAACCAGTGATGAAACAATTCATGGGCGATTACACCATCATCGTTATCATCAACCAATTGTCCTTTGTCTTTCTGAATAAAATCTCCGTGAATGGTAGCGGTTGTGTTTTCCATCGCACCCGAAACGTATTCTCGAACCGCAATCTGAGCGTATTTATCCCACTGATACTTTACTCCAAGCAGTTGCTCAAAATATCGAATCATTTCGGGAGTGCGTCCAAAGATATTCAAAGCATATTTTTCGAATTGAGGCTCAACATAATAACTAACCTCAAAATCTTTGAAATTTGGGTCAATTACTTTTTTGAACTCCCCTACCGCAATCATCGCAAGATAAGGAGCATGAGGTTTATCCAATCGCCAATAATCGGTACGAGTTCCGTCGGGATTATTTTTAGACTCAATCAATTTACCATTAGAAAGCGTAACGTACTGATTTTCAACGGTCAAATAAATCTCTTGGGTCATTTTCTCGTTTGGGGTATCAATCGTCGGAAACCAGCAAGAATTGGCTTCGGTTTCGCCTTGAGTCCAAATCTGGCGTGGAACTTCGGGTTTACTGCCATCGGCATTTATAAAATATAAACCTTTGTCAGCCGTTATCGCCAAGCTACCTCTAACCTCCAACTCATTTGGCTTAGCAGTGTATTTAATCACTACACTAAAGGTATCTTTTCGTGTAAATTCTTTACCTAAGTCGATATTTAATTTTTGTGAATCGTATTTGTACTTCAGTGGCTGATTATTCATAGTAATCTGCTGAATGTCAAAACCTTTTGCGTCTAATTCGAGCGTTGATTGTGCATAAAAGTGTGGTTTGAGCTTTAGCGTAGCTGTACCGTATAAATATTGTTTCGACCAATCGGGTTTAATTTCGAGTTTGGTATGAAGCAAATCATTCTTTTTGGTACGTTCGGGGTTGTATTCACCTTCTTTTGGGGCGATTTGAGCCACTACACCAAATCCCAAAATCCAAAATAAAAGATTTAACAAAACTGTTTTTTTCATAAAATATGAGGCCTATCTAATCTTAGTTCTTCTGTTTTGTCTTTGTAAATCAACAAAATAATGTTCTTTCGACTTACGCAAGATATAATTGCCATTGGTATTAAACCACAAATCGTATTCACGTTTGAATTTAAAATCATCGAGACTGGCGTATCCACCTTTTATGGTCAGGGTCAAAATATTTCGGGTCGAATCAAACTCCCATCTCGAAAAATCTGTATCAATATCCAAAAAATCAACGCCCAAACAAGCCTCAACATCATCGGGGCTTTCGTAATCGTACTCAATCAAGCCATTCGGCTTAAATGACATCACCAATGTATTAATATCAACTTTTGTCGAATTATACTGCTGTAACTCTATCTCGTTTCTTTCAATTTTATTCGATACCAAAATCCATCTTTTGTCGGCATCAAATAAAGTTTGTGCCTTGGCACTCGTCATCGTTATAATCAATAGCAGTGAATTAATGAAAAATTTCATTTCAAAAAGTGGGTTATAAATACTCAAATGGGTTATTATAAAATTTGTGTCGGATTATCGCTTCAAAATCTTCATCTCAGATGCCCGTTTTGCTGGTAAGTATGATGCAATCAGGGTTATCAAAATCAATGCAAGTGCGGTTATCAAGAAATCTGAAAATTGCATTTTTACGGGATACGAATCTACGATGGCACTCTCCATACCCATTTTTACGAATCCGTAGGTCTCTTGAACCCAACAGATTAATCCGCCAAGTATTAATCCGATTGTGGCTCCACTCAACGAAATAATTGCCCCTTCGGTAAAAAAAATTTTTCTGATTAGATTACTCTCTGCACCCATCGAAAGAAGCGTTTTTATGTCGTCTTGCTTATCGATTGTCAATAATGTAAGCGAAAAGAATATATTGAATGCCGCCACCCCAACAATCAGAGTCAAGGCAATAAAAATAAACAGTTTCTCAATTTTTATGGCCCGATAGAGCGAGGCATTTTGCTCGTCTTGGTTTTGCACCAAAAAATTAGCCCCAAAAATCTCTTTTAGCTTGTTTTGCACTTTTTCAATATCGTCATCATTTTTTACTTCTACTTCAATGGCTGTTCGTTTATTTTGGTACTCGGTGAGTCTTTGGGCGATTGAAAGCGGGACATACACATAATAATCGTGTTGCTCGTCGAGCGAATACACCCCAGAAATATTGATGGCTAACGAATTAATTGCTTCTTCTGGATTCAGCGTAATTTTTTTGGTGTTTCGAGGATACCACAATTCGAGCGGCTGAATGATATTTTCTAAAGAGACATTGAGAGAGGTAAAAACACCACCACCAATGAAAGCATAATTTACACTATCTTTATTCAGAATCATTTTTCCCTCGACGAGGGCTTCTCTCAGTTTGCCATTCTGTTCAAAACCTTGGTTTACACCTTTTATCGTAACAACCATTTGAGCATCACCGTATTTTGCCAGAGCGTTATCTTGAATGATGTCATTAACGAAACCCACTTCAGAAATCTGCTTGACTTGAGCCAACTTGGTATCGTCTATTTCAAAATTTTTACCAATTTTTGGCGAAATCTTGAGGTCGGGGTCGTGTGTTTTAAAAATCTGACGGTTCAAATCTTCTAAACCATTAAAAACAGATAGCACTATTACCAAAGCCATCGTGCCGATTCCGACTCCGAGCATCGAAATGATTGAGATGAAATTGATAAAACTTTTTTTCTTGGTTGAGAAAAAATACCTTTTTGCTATCAGAAACGCAAGGTTCATAAATCAGTAGTCATTTGTTGTCATTCGGTAGCAAAACCCAAGGCTATTGAGTGGCTAACGAATGACCGTAGAACAACAAAGTATCATTCCTCCTCGGCAGGAGGGATATGAATGGTGGCGAATAAGTTTTCGATTTTTTCGGCGTATTCGGCAGTATCATCAATATAAAACTGCAAATCTGGTACGATTCGCATCTGGTGGCGGATTCGTGCAGCTAATTGCGTTCGGATTGTCTTTGTATTCTCACGAATATCCGACAAAAGTCCTTCTTTGTCTTTTGCTAAAAGAAAACTCAAATAAACCCGTGCAATACTTAAATCGGCAGTTACTTTTATATCTGTGATTGTTACGAAGGCACCATTGAAAACATTTCGCATTTCACGCTGAAAAATCTCTCCCAAATCTTTCTGCAATTGTTTTGACACCTGTTTCTGTCTTTTCGATTCCGTCATTGGTACTTGTAAATTAGTGAATGAATAAATGAATGATTGAGCAAATCAGATTCTCAAAACAATCACTTAGGTTCATCAGAAAACACTTAGATTCGATAAAATAACCATCGAATCGTGAATAATATTACAAATATCCACACTTTTTTGCTTATTTAACGAATTCTTAGGGCTTATTTTATAATTTTGCTTTCGATTACGGTACAAAGCAGTACCAAACCCAATACTCATACATCTGTAATACGAAGAGAATGCTTACTTTTTTTAGATTTAATACCGCATTTCATATACTATCATTATTGTTGCTGATTTTGCTCATTAAGATTCCGTTTGCAGGCGATAAACTACCAATTTTATTGCCCGAACTCGAATGGATGTTGGTTGGCCAGAAAATGCACGAAGGTCAAGCTCTCTACAAAGAAATCTGGACGAGTGTGAGTCCGCTATCGGCAATGGTTTATTATTTGATTGATGTTACTTTCGGGCGTTCGCAGTTTGTGTATGAATTTATTGCTGTTTTGGTAACGTTTCTCCAAGCTATTTACTTTACGTTTATTGTCAATACGCGTAATTCATTCCTCGAAAAAAACTACGCACCGGGTTTGGTTTATGTTTTGTTGATGAATCTGTCATTCGATATGACAAAACTCTCTCCTGCCCTACTTTCTACTACTTTTTTGTTATTTGCGTTCAATAAATTGATTAAACAAATGGAACGCCGAGAAGGGGTTTCGGATGAGGTTTTTGAGGTTGGTCTATACATTGGTTTTGCTTCGTTGTTTCATAATCCGACAATAATCTTCATCGTATGGGCTGTGGTTGCGTTGTTATTTTTTACAAATGCCAATTTACGCCAACACTTTCTATCACTTTTAGGTTTTGTTTTGCCGCTATTTATGGCTGCACTATATTTTTATTACTACGATACATTTAATGAATTTAAGTATAATTGGCTTGGTGGATTGTTTAATATTCGTAATTACAGTTTAGAAGATTTCAAGAGTGCATTAATTGCCATCGCAATTCCGGTTTTGCTTTCGGTATTAGGTTTTTTGAGATTGGTGCGTGCCAATCGTTATAACAGTTTCCAACAACGTACCCAACAAATGATGCTTCTTTGGGCAATTACGGGGGTTTTGGCATTACTACTTTCTCCAAACGTTGCACCTATGCAATTCATCATTTTTATTCCTTGTTTTGCGTTTTTGATTACGGGCTATTTCTTACACATGAAAGGTACGGCTATTCCCGAGCTACTCTTTACTGGTCTTTTTATTGCCATTTTATTCATTCAATATCAGGGAGTTAAGCCTGTTATGGGCAGCGGTTACGAACAATTGACAGACATGCGAGCAAAACCAATGGACTTGCCCGAATTAATGAAAAACCAAAAAATGTTGGTGATTGGAGAAAGAATTGACGAATACAAATACGGGCAAGCAGCGACCTGCTACCTCAACTGGGATTTATCAAAAATAGATTTACAGAACCCCGATAACTACGAAAGCGTTATTAATATATTTGATAATTTCAAAAAAGACCCGCCGACACTGATAATTGATAAAGAAAATGTAATTCCAAAGATTTTTAAAAGAATTCCAGAATTGGCAAAGGATTATTCGGCAACCAATATAAAGGGGGTTTATCAAAGAAAAAGTTAATCGAAAAGTAATTTTTTGAAAATCAACTTATACTCAATGAATCTAATAGGATAGAACTGGAAAATTCTACCCTATTTTCTAAAATAAATTATCGTCAGTCGTTAATATAATATTGATAATCAATCGATTACGACTCCCTATCAAGTATTTTTAGCAAGCTATTTTATCAACTCGGCGTTGGTGTCTTCCGCCTTCAAACTCAGTTTTTAAGAAAGTTTTTACGCAATCAATCGCCAATTCTAAATCAATAAAACGAGCTGGTAAACAGATGATGTTGGCGTCGTTATGAAGTCGTATCAGTTCAGCAATCTCGGTATTCCAAACTAACCCCGCACGGATTCCCTGATGATGATTGGCGGTCATACAGACGCCATTCCCGCTGCCACAAATCAAGATTCCGAAATCGTATTTACCTGCTTCGATAGCTGTAGCCAATGGATGAACCGAGTCTGGATAATCGAAAGATTCGGGCTTATATGGACCAAAATCAGCCGTATCGTAGTTTTGTTCTTGGAGGTAATTCAATATTGCTTTTTTATACTCAAAGCCGGCATGGTCGCCACCGATTGCTACTCTTAACATTGTTTTTTTTGTTTTTTAGAACATTTTTTTGCAAATATACGTTTTCATTTTCCAATGTTATTCTAAAAATAGCATTGAAATAAAATTTAATTAATTTTCCAATTATACATTTACTTGATTATAAGGCAATTACAAGTAATTTGTATTTAAAACAACAAAGCTATAAACCCAATGACAGACAAAGAATTTGAGCATCAAGAAGAAGAGAAAATAAGAGAAGCTTTTGAACAAAAAGATTGGAGTGAGATTCAGAGCAATGACTCTTGGATGATTTTTAAGGCAATTGGCGAATTTGTAAATGGTTTTGACCACCTTTCTAAAATCGGTCCATGTGTAACAATTTACGGTTCGGCTCGTACAAAACCTGACCACAAATATTATAAAATGGCCGAAGATATTGCTGGTAGGTTAGTGAAGAAAGGATATGGCGTAATAACTGGTGGTGGACCCGGAATCATGGAGGCAGGCAACAAAGGTGCAAGTAAAAAAGGCGGAAAATCGGTAGGTTTAAATATTAAATTGCCATTTGAGCAAGTACCCAATAAATACGTTGACCCCGATAAAAGCATCAATTTCGACTACTTTTTTGCCCGAAAAGTGTGTTTTATGAAGTATTCGCAAGGGTTTATCGTAATGCCGGGTGGATTTGGCACTTTGGATGAGTTATTCGAATCACTGACTTTGATTCAGACAAAGAAAATCGCTCGATTCCCAATTATTTTGGTAAGTACCGATTATTGGAAACCTATGCTCGATTGGCTTAAAAATGTAATGTGCGAACAAGAACGTAATATCAATCCTGAAGATTTAAACCTCATAAAATTAGTTGATACAGCCGAAGACGCTGTAAAAGAAATCGAAAGATTCTACGGTAAGTATTTACTGAAACCAAACTTCTAATATTTAAAAACAATAAAAAATGGCACAGACGGCATTCGTGCCATTTTTTATTGTTTTTAATCGAAGCGATATTCTCTTACTTTTCCTTTCGTTACTTGTACGTAATATGACAAGCTGCGTATTACGAGGATGTAGGTACCTTCGTTTAAGTCAGATAAATTTATGACAAAAGCACCATTAAATTGCGGAACTACTCCTGACTTAATCGGAGAAGGAAAAAAGCCGTTTCCGATATAAATTGGATTAGGATATAACTGGTAGCCTGTTTCACTAAAATTATTTCCTAAAGTAATTTTTAGCCCTCCTGTAGGTTCTATACTCTCTTCTTTACATGCAGAAGTGATGGTCATCAGAAAGATGACTAACGTAGTCAGTTTTAGCTTTTTCATTTTCTGGATTCTGTTTTTTTATTATAAATTGATTTAAAACTTATACTCAACTCGTTCCGTGGCATCGGGTTTGCAAACCTGATACCATGGAAAATATAAATCTTTAAATATCTATCTATAAAACGAGAATTAGCCATTAAAGGTTGTTGAATTTCACTACTTTTCTATCAACTTCGCATCAGTAACTGAGTACGAATAAGCGATACCACCACTCATTTTCCAAGTATTCGCATCAAAACTACCATTACCTTCTAAACTTGCACTAATTTTATAAGCCTTAACACTACTCCATGAAAGTTTTTCGCCGATTTGGCATTTTTCGGGCTTTGAGCCACTACTATCCAAAAAATAAGCGTCATTTATTCCATAAACTTTACCAATGCCGTTTTCGTTAATACAAACAGCCGTTTGCTCGTCAATGCCGATTCCCCGTGCATTATTCAAACCAAAATCTTTAGCCATTCGAGCCAAAAACACAATGTGTCGCCCTTGACGACTCCGTTGCGTATAATGAGAATCGGTAATTGTATTTTTCAAGTATTGACAAGCAATAAAATCCTTGTTACCAATCGTAACCTTTTCATTGTAAGGATTTTCGAGGGCTTCGGGCGAAGTAACTGTATCGTTTCGGGCATCAAAATAGAACTCTCCCAAAATCGCCAACCCGGCACTTGTACCACCGATTGGCACTTTTTTTTCATTGATAAGATAATTGATGGCATCTTCTACTGGTGAGTCTTTCCAGTATTTGACATAATTCCACTGGTCGCCACCCGCGATGAATAATGCTTCCGCATTGCGAATTTTTTTGGCGACTTCGGGTAAATAAGATTTATCTCGGCTATCCAGCATTAAAGTCTCAACCGAGTTTACCTTGTGTAAATCAAACATAAATTTATTATAGCCATCGGCACCCGAGGAGCGAATCACGACGACATCACCTCCTCCGCTCCTTTCTAAAAACCATTTAATCGCAACTTCGACATCTTTGCCTCCGCCCATCAACAAAAAGCCACCTTTGGTTTGGGTTCGTACATCGGTCGAATCGCCAATTAGGTAAGTTTTTAAAGCTGGTGTTTGAACTAAGGATGTATTTTTAAAATCACAATTTGCCATCAACAAAACTATTCCGAGTACATTCAACAAAAACTTTATCATATACTAATCAAATTATTTGCTTTAAAGCACAAATGTAAAAAGTTGATTCACTTTGATTTATCTTTTTTTTGAATATTTTTGCCATTAA